>NZ_JBEOVJ010000087.1:0-33946 GCF_040295435.1 Streptomyces sp. NPDC002809 | reverse complement strand
TCGCCGCGTTGTCGGAACGTCCGAATACATCCAGTATGCGGACGCTCCTCCGCCTTGCGATGCACCGCATCCGACGCCGCGCGCTGATCCACCACCGATTACGGGACAGCCCTCAGGGGGCCGGCATCACCTGTCACCACGATCCGGAACCGGCCTTCACCGAACCGGCCTTCACCGAACCGGCCTTCGTCTGCCGCCCCGCGGACTTCGAAGATCCCGTCTTCCGCAGAGTCACATCCGAGGAACCGCCTTCTCTCTCCCGCCGGTTCGGTGCATGCCCACCCGCGGCAACCGCCTTCGAGGCGCATGTCTTCGGGATGGACCCCGTCACCTGACCGGTCGCCGCGGTGCGGCTCGATATCGCGCAGGGGACCGACCGTCCTGAGGTACTGGCGCGAGGACACGGTTCCCGGCCGGGGGTTCGCTCCGCGAGTTCGGCCTCCGGCTGATTGACGGGCTCGGCGGTACCGGCAACGCACCGTCCGTCATGCCGGACAGGCAAGGAGATGCCGGCGGTCAGGCCTGCGGGCATGACTCCGGCCGGAACCGCCGCCCGAAGCGAAGGGCGAATCGGCCGTCATACGAGTACGCAGTTCGAGGCCGCCCACGGCAGGGGTGAGTGCTCGACGAGTTCGGGCGATGGACGGTCGACGAGATCAGCAACCGGTCAACCGGCTACCGCCCGGACGCTCGACGGGCACGGCCACCGCGCCGCCTCCCGGCCGCCGCACCTCAGCGGTCTGCGGGTGGACCGGCGCCAGCAGCGACTCGGCCGCCCGGCTCGCCACCCCTGACCCCGCGTCACTCCCCGGGCTCTCCCGCGCAGCAGCGACATCCGGCCCCTGCGGCCGGTCCGGAAGAAACGGCCGGGCCGACGAAGGGGCCAAGGGGCTCAGTCCCGCTGGATGGCCGTGACACAGCGGGCGAGCAGTTCGCGCAGGGTGTCGCGCTCCTGCGGGGTGAACTCGTCCGCGATCCGGCGTTCGATCCGCACCGCCTGCTCGTCGGCCTGTGCAAGCGTCCGCGCCCCGGCCTCGGTCAGACGGGTCTCCAGCATCTTCTGATGCCACGGATGCACGGACCTGACGATCAGTCCGCGTTCCTCCAGGTGCTTGAGCACCGCCGCCATCGCCTGCGGTGTCACCAGGCACGCCCTCGCCAGGGCCGCCCCTGACATCCCGGGGTTGCCGGCGAGCGCGAACAGGGCCGCGTACTGCGCGACGCTCAGGTCGGCACCCTTCAGCGCGGCGCTCTTGGCTGCCATGAGCGCTTGCTCGGCACGTTTGGTGTCTGCGCCGAGGCGGTCGCCGGCGGTCATTCCCATGCTCGTGAGCGCAAACTGGCGATGATCATGTCGACGTTCGACCTGGCCGCCACGGAGACGCCCGGCAGCGGGGTCACGTTCAACGCCCTGCACCCGGCCCGCCTGATGGACACGGAGGGAGTGCGGGCGGACGGGCTGACTCCCGCGGTCCCCGTGGCGGAGGGCGTCCGTCCGACGGTGCGGCTGATCACCGACCCCGCCCTGGCGGAGGTCAGCGGCCGTTACTTCGACCGGTTCACGGAGACTGCCGCCCATGAGCAGGCGTACGACCCCCGGGCGCGCGAACGTCTCGCCGCGTTGACCCGCACCCTGCTGGCCTGAGGAACCCGCCTGTTCAGGCCCCGGCGCGCAGCGCGGTCAGGATGCGCTCGGCCGTCCCACGGTCGCGGGCCGCGGTGAAGGGCAGGTCGTTGCCGCCCGCTATACGGAACGGCGCGCCGGACAGCGTGGCCTGGGCACCGCCCGCCTCGGTGACCAGGAGGAGCCCCGCCGCGTGGTCCCAGGCGTACTCCCAGTTGAAGGCGAGCGCGTCCAGGTCGCCGCGGGCGACGGCGAGGTATTCGAGGCCGGCCGAACCGCAGGGGCGGGCGTCGATGCCTTCGGTGCGCAGCCCGAGCAGGGCCTGCTTCTGCGCGTCGGTGGTGTAGTCGGGGTGCGACATCGCCACGTGCAGCACGGCGTCGGGCACGGGTGAGCCGGAGCGTATCGGAGCGCCGTTGAGCGTGGCCCCCAGGCCGCGGACCGCGACGGCCATCTCGTCCAGGGCGGCGGCGTACGTCCAGGAGGCCAGCAGCTCGCCGCGGTGGGCCAGGGCGACCAGGGTGCAGAACCCCGCTTCGCCGCGGACGAACTGGCGGGTGCCGTCGACCGGGTCGACGATCCACACGGGAGCCTCCCCGCTCAGCGCCTCGTACACCTTCGGGTCGGCGTGGACCGCCTCCTCGCCGACGACCACGGAGCCGGGCAGCAGGCGGCTCAGGGACGCGGTGAGGTGTTCCTCGGCGAGCCGGTCCGCGGTGGTCACGAGGTCGTGCGGGCCGTTCTTCTCGACGATCTCGTGAGCGGCGAGCTGCCGGTAG
Organism: Streptomyces sp. NPDC002809; assembly: GCF_040295435.1. Taxonomy (NCBI): domain Bacteria; kingdom Bacillati; phylum Actinomycetota; class Actinomycetes; order Kitasatosporales; family Streptomycetaceae; genus Streptomyces; species Streptomyces sp. NPDC002809. The sequence continues at coordinate 31,543 of NZ_JBEOVJ010000087.1, read as the reverse complement.
CGCGGCATGATCTCGGCGGCGGCCGCTGCGCGGACCGCCGCCTCGACCTCGGTCAGGTCCCCGGCAAGGAAGTCATCGATCATGCCCCCAGCTAAGCACGGGCCGCCCGGACGCCGACGACCTGGTCATGACGGGGGCGTGACCGGCCGGTGGCCGGTCAGCGCCCGACCGCGTACCCCTGCATGCCCCGCGGGTTCGCCGCCGCGGACAGCACCCCGGTCTCCGGGTCGCGGGCGACCGCGCACATCCGGCCCTCGGACCACGGGTCGCCGACCGTGACGTCGTGACCGCGCCGGCGCAGCTCCGCGACTACCTCCGGGTCCATGCCCCCCTCGACCGTGACGCTGCCAGGGCGCATCCCGCGAGGGAAGAAGGAGCCGGGGAAGCTGTCGTTGTGCCAGTTCGGGGCGTCGATGGCGCCCTGGAGGTCGAGGCCGCCGCGGACCTCGGCGCGCAGGGCGACAGCGAGGAAGAAGTGCAGCTGCCACTGGTCCTGCTGGTCGCCGCCCGGGGTGCCGAACGCCATCACCGGGACGCCGTCGCGCAGGGCGAGGGACGGGGTGAGGGTGGTGCGCGGGCGGCGGCCGGGCGTGAGGGAGTTCGGCAGGCCCTCGTCCAGCCAGGCCATCTGGAGGCGGGTGCCGAGCGGGAAGCCGAGCTCGGGCACGACCGGGTTGGACTGGAGCCAGCCCCCGCTGGGGGTCGCGGAGACCATGTTGCCCCAGCGGTCGACGACGTCGACGTGGCACGTGTCGCCGCGGGTCGCGCCGTCCTTGGCCACCGTCGGCTCACCGACTCCGGCGGCCGGTATGCCCATGGCGTCGAAGCCTGACTCGCCGGCGGCGACGGCGTGGGCGTGCTCGCTGAGGACGGGGGTACGGCCGTCGGGGCTGCCCGGGCGGAGCTCGCGCGAGGCATCGTCGGTGATCAGGGCGCGGCGGGCGGCGTTGTACGGCTCGGAGAGCAGCGTGTCGAGCGGTACGTCGGTGGCGTCGCCGTACCAGGCCTCCCGGTCGGCCATGGCGAGCTTGCAGCCCTCGATGAGCAGGTGGACGTACTCGGCGGAGCCGTACCGCGGCAGCTCGGCGGGGAGCAGGGCGAGCTGCTGGAGGAAGGCGGGGCCCTGGCTCCAGCCGCCGGCCTTGGCGAGCGTCCAGCCGTTCCAGTCGTACGTGGCGGGGGCCTCGTACGACGCGGACCAGCCGGCCAGGTCGGCTGCGGCGAGGGTGCCGGTGTGGCGGGTGCCGCTGGTGTCCATGGTGGGGACGGCGGCCCGGCGGACCAGGGCCTCGGCGATGAAGCCCTCGCGCCAGATCGCGCGGGCGGCCTCGATCTGCGCGGTGCGGTCGTCGCCGCCGGCCTGCTCGGCCTCGGCGATCAGGCGGCGCCAGGTCGCGGCGAGGGCGGGGTTGCGGAACAGCTCGCCCGGCTTCGGGGCCTTGCCGCCGGGGAGGTAGACGTCGGCGGAGGTCTGCCACTCGGTCTCGAAGAGCTCGCGCACGGTCTCCACGGTCTGGCAGACACGCTCGACGGGTGCGTGGCCGTCCTCGGCGTAGCCGATGGCGTAGCGCAGCACCTGGGCGACGGTCCTGGTGCCGTGGTCGCGCAGCAGCAGCATCCAGGCGTCGAAGGCTCCCGGCACCGCGGCGGCGAGCGGTCCGGTGCCGGGGACCAGGTCGAGGCCGAGCGAGCGGTAGTGGGCGACCGTGGCGCCGGCCGGGGCGGGGCCCTGGCCGCAGAGGACCCGGACGTCCCCGTCGTGGGGCGCCAGGATCATCGGCACCTCGCCGGCCGGACCGTTGAGGTGCGGTTCGACGACGTGCAGGACGAATCCGGCGGCGACGGCGGCGTCGTAGGCGTTGCCGCCGTCCTCCAGGACCGCCATCGCGGACTGCGAGGCGAGCCAGTGGGTGGAGGACACCATGCCGAAGGTGCCCTGGAGGGTGGGCCGGGTGGTGAACACGGATGCTGCTCCTTGCTGCGACGTGCTGAGTTTCTGTGGTCCGTCGTGTGGTGCGGATCGTACGTACGGGAGCCGGGCCCCGGGAACGGTGCCCGGACTCCGGGACAGGTGGTGGTCAGGCGGCCGCGTCCGGCGCCGTTCCGTCGTCGTCGACGAGGTGGCAGGAGACCTGCCGGCCGCCGGGCAGCTCGCGCAGGTCGGGGACCTCGGTGCGGCACCGTTCGGTGGCGAGCGGGCAGCGGGTGTGGAAGCGGCAGCCGGGCGGAGGGTCGAGGGGGCTGGGCAGCTCGCCGTGGAGCACGATGCGCTCGCGGGACCGCTGGAGCACCGGGTCGGGCACGGGCGCCGCGGAGAGCAGCGCCTGGGTGTAGGGGTGCTTCGGGGCGGCGAACAGCTCGGCGGTGGGGGCCTGTTCGACGATCTGGCCGAGGTACATCACGGCGATCCGGTCGGCGAGGAACTCGACCGCCGCCAGGTCGTGGGTGATGAACAGGCAGCCGAAGCCCCGGTCGCGCTGGAGATCGGCGAGCAGGTTGAGGACGGACGCCTGCACGGAGACGTCGAGCGCGGAGGTCGGTTCGTCGGCGACGACGAGATCGGGGTCGCAGGAGAGCGCGCGGGCGATGGAGATGCGCTGGCGCTGGCCGCCGGAGAGCTCGTGAGGGTGCCGGTCGGCGTGTTCGGGGCGCAGTCCGACCTGGGCGAGCAGTTCCTCGACGCGCTCGCGGACGGCGGCTCCGCGGGCCCTGCGGTGCAGCTTGATGGGTTCGGCGATGATCCGGCCGATGGTCATGCGCGGGTCGAGCGAGGACGAGGGGTCCTGGAAGACCAGGTGGAAGTCCTTGCGCAGGGGGCGCAGGGCACGGCGGGACAGGTGGGAGATGTCCGTGCCGTTGATGTGGACGGTGCCGCCGGTGGGTTCGTCGAGGCGTACGGCGCAGCGGCCGACGGTCGACTTGCCGCTGCCGGACTCCCCGACCAGGCCGACGACCTCCCCGCGGCCGACGGTGATCGAGACGCCGTCGACCGCGCGGACGGTGCCGCCGCCCGATGCGGCGAAGTGCCGTTCCATCGAGTCGATCCGCAGCACGGGGTGCTGCTGGTCCGTGGCGCCCCGGGCGCTGTCGCGCGGGGCGGGGACGGTCTGTGCTGCGGTCACTTTCCGGCCTCCTGGTCGGTTCGCGCGGGCTCGGTGGCGGGGGTGGCAGTGAGGGTGTCGGACGCCTCGTCGGCTGCGTACGGGTGCCAGCACGCGGCCCCGTGGGCGGTGTCCGTCCCCGTAGTCGGGCCGACGGGCCCGAAGCCGGGGCGGCCGCCCGTACAGCTGTCGTCGGCCCGGCTGCACCGCGGCGCGAAGGTGCAGGCGTCGGGCTGGCTGTCGAGGCTCGGCACCAGGCCGGGGATCTCGGGCAGCCGGCGCTTGCCCTCGCCGCCGGGCCGCAGGACCGCGCCGAGCAGGCCCCGGGTGTACGGGTGCCGGGCAGTGGCGAACAGGTCGTGGACGGGGGCCTGTTCGACGGAGCGGCCGGCGTACATGACGAGCACCCGGTCGGCCGCGTCGGCGACGACGCCGAGGTCGTGGGTGACCAGGACGATCGCGGTGCCGAGCCGTTCACGCAGCGACTGGAGGACTTCGAGGATGCCTGCCTGCACGGTCACGTCGAGTGCGGTGGTCGGTTCGTCGGCAATGAGGACCGAGGGGTCGCAGGCGACGGCGATCGCGATCATGACGCGCTGGCGCATGCCGCCGGAGAGCTGGTGCGGGTACTCGTCGATGCGGCTGCGCGGGGCGGGGATGCCGACCAGGTCGAGGAGGCCGACGGACCGCTCCCTGGCCTCCTTCCGGCTCAGCCCCTGGTGCCTGCGGAGCACCTCGCCGATCTGCCGGCCGATGGTGAGGACCGGGTTCAGTGAGGTCATCGGCTCCTGGAAGATCATCGCGATGTCCTTGCCGCGGATCTTCTGGAGCTCCTTCTCCGGTGCGCCGACCAGTTCGCGGCCACCGAGGCGGATGGAGCCGCCGATGTGTGCCGTGGGCGGCAGCAGCCCCATCACGGCCATGGAGGTGACGGACTTGCCGCACCCCGACTCCCCCACGACGGCGAGGACCTCGCCGGGGTGCAGGTCCCACGAGACGCCGTCGACGGCGTGCACGGTGCGGGTGTCGGAGCGGAAGGAGACCGACAGGTCGCGGACGCTCAGGACGGGCTCACCCACCCGTCCCCGTACGGGTTCGAGAACGGTCTCGGTCATCGGGTCCCTCCACGGGGGTCGAGGACGTCGCGCAGTCCGTCGCCGAGCAGGTTGAAGGCCAGGGTCGCCGCGACGATCGCCAGGCCGGGGAAGACGGCGAGCCAGGGCGCGGGGGCCAGGAAGGACTGGGCGCCGGAGAGCATCACGCCGAGGGACGGGTCGGGCGGCTGGACCCCGAGGCCGAGGAAGCTGAGCAGCGCCTCGCCGATGATGGCGGCGGGGATGCCGACGGTCGCCTGGACGATCAGCGCGGAGGTGGCGTTGGGCAGGATGTGCCGGAAGAGCACGGTCCCGTCGCCGCCGCCGTTGGCGATCGCCGCACCGACGTAGTCGACGTGCTTGAGCCGCAGTGTCTCGGCCCGGGTGATGCGGATGACGGCGGGGATCTGCGAGATGCCGATGGCGATCGTCGCGTTCGTCAGCGAGGGGCCGAGGATCGCGGCAAGACCGACGGCGAGCACCAGGAAGGGGAACGCCAGCATGGTGTCGGTGAGCCGGGAGATCGCGCCGTCGGCGAACTTCCCGTAGTAGCCGCCGACCAGCCCCAGCGGTACGCCGATCACGAACGCCAGCACGACGGCGACGAGGCCGACCTGCATGGAGGCGCGCGCACCGAACACGATGCGGGAGAGCTGGTCGCGTCCCAGGTCGTCGGTGCCGAGCCAGTGGGCGCCACCGGGCTCGGCCAGGACGTTCCCGAAGTCCGGCTGGGAGGGGTCGTACGGGGCGATCAGCGGAGCGAGGAGCGCGACCAGGATGAAGACGGCGGCGATGATTCCACCGGTCATGGCCAGTCGGTTCCTGCGCAGGGCGCGGAGCCTTCCGCCGCCGGTCCGCTTCTTCGCGGGCTGCGAGACGGTGGGGAGCGCTGGGGTCGCTGTGGTCACCGGGCACCTCCGAGCCGGATGCGCGGGTCGATGACCGAATAGACCACGTCGACCAGCAGATTGATGAGGATGTACGCGGCGGAGGTGCAGAGCACCACGGCCTGCAGCGTCGCGTAGTCACGGGTGAAGACGGCGTCGATGGTGAGCTTGCCGAAGCCGGGCAGGACGAAGATCTGCTCGGTGACGACGGCGCCGGAGATCAGGTGGCCGAGCTGGAGCCCGAGCACGGTCACGACGGTGACGAGCGAGTTGCGCAGGGCGTGCCCGCCGACGACGGACCGCTTCGACAGTCCCTTGGCGCGGGCGGTCCGCACATAGTCGGCGGAGAGCGAGTCGAGCATCGCCGCCCGGGTCTGGCGCATCACGACTGCGGCGAGCCCGGAGCCGAGCACGATCGCGGGCAGCACCATGCGGCGCAGGTTGTCGACCGGGTCCGTACCGAAGGGAACGTATCCGGAGGCGGCGAACACCGGTACGGCGATGGCGAATCCGAGTACCAGCACGATACCGAGCCAGAACGTCGGGATGGAGAGGCCGATCAGCGCGATGACGTTGGCGATCCACTCCTCGGGCTTCCCGCGCCGCACCGCGGCGACGACTCCGGCGCCGATACCGAGGACGACGGCGAGCAGCAGGGAGAGCGCGGCCAGTTCCAGTGTGACCGGGAGGGCCTGCCCGATGGCGTCGGCGACCGGCAGCCCGGTCCGGGAGGAGGTGCCGAGGTCGCCGGTGAGGGCGTGGCCGATGAAGCGGGCGTACTGCACGACGATGTTGTCGTCGAGGCCGTACGCCTCACGGATCGCGGCGAGCGCCTCGGGGCTTCGCTCCTCACCGGCCAGGGCGAGGGCGGGGTCGCCGGGCAGCGCCCGGATGCCGGCGAACACCACGACCGAGACCAGGAAGAGCGTGATGAGGGACTGACGCAAACGCGTCAGCAGGTATTTCGTCATCGGGTGTACCCCGCAGTCGTGACGCGGACCAGACCGTCGCCGTAGACGCGGATGCCCGCGACGTCCTTGGTGGCGACGACGTAGTTCTTCTGCCGGTAGAGGTAGATCAGCGTGTGGGCGTCCTGCACGCGTCGGGTGAGTTCGTCGTAGATCCCGGTGCGCCGCGCCGGGTCGGCGACGGTGCGGCCCTCGGCGATGAGCTTGTCGATCCCGGGGTCGCCGAGGCCGTAGGCGTTCATGGCTCCGGCCGTCTTGAGGAAGTTGGAGACGTTCCCGTCGGGGTCGAGCCGGCCGGACCAGCCGCTGGTGAAGACGTCGTAGTGTCCGGCGTCGGTCTCGGAGAGCATGGTGGCGTACTCGGTGGGCCGCAGCGAGAGGTCGAAACCGGCCTCCTTGACCATGGCCTGGAGGACCTGGCCGACCCGCCCCTGCTCGGGGGTGGTGGAGGTCTTCAGCTCGATCCTGAGCGGGGTCTTCACGCCCGCCTCCTTCAGCAGCTTCTTCGCCTTGGCGATGTCGCGCTTCGGGCAGTCCTCGGGCTTGACGCCGGGGGCGATGGCGGACTGCGGCGAGATGGGGCCGCAGGCCGGTTCGTACATGCCCTGGAAGACGACCTCGTTGAGGGTGTCGCGGTCGATCGCGAGCTCGAACGCCTCACGGACGCGGACGTCCCGGGCGATCGGGGTGTCGAGCTTCCCGGGCTTCTGTCCGAGGCCGTTCACGTTGCCGACGTTGAGGCCGATGCCCTGGTAGCCGAGCGAGGGTGAGTTGAAGAGCTGGAGCTTCGGCTCGGTGAGGGCGCTCTGTACGTCGATGGGGCCCATCTGGTCGCCGACCTGGAGGTCGCCGGAGCGCAGGTTGGCGAGCCGGACGTTGCCGTCGGGGATGGGCTTGTAGACGACCCCGTCGAGGTGGACCTTGTCCGCGTCGTAGTAGTTCGGGTCCTTCTTCAGCACGATCCGGTCGCCGCCGACCCGCTCGACGAAGCGGAAGGGGCCGACGCAGGAAGGATGGTTGGTGAAGTTCTTCCCGTACTTCTTGAGCGCGGTCGGTGACATCACCATCCCGGCCCGGTCGGCGAGGACGCCGGTGAGCGGTACGTAGGGCTGCTCGAGCTTCATCCGTACCGTGTCGGGGCCGGCGGCCTCGATGGAGGTGACGGGGGCGAGCTCCGTGCCGCGGGCGGATCCGGGGAGATCCCGGTGCCGCAGCAGCGAGGTGACGACGGCCGCGGCGTCGAGCCGGGTGCCGTCGCTGAACCTCAGGTCGCGGCGCACCTTCAGGGTGACGGTGCGGCCGTCGGCCGAGGTGGTGGGCAGTGCGGCAGCGAGCTGCGGCACGACCACACCGTCCTCGTCGATGTCGTAGAGCTTCTCGCACATGCCCGCGAAGACCGTACGGCCGACGAGGGTCTGGGCGAGCGTGGGGTCGAGTTTGTCCGGGTCCGAGTTGAGAGCGACGGTGAGTGTCCCGCCGTCGCGTACGGGCCGGTCGTCGGTTTTCCGTACACCGCCGACCTCGGTCGCCGATGACTGCAGCGACGCGCAGCCCGAGGTGAGGGACACCAATGCAACCGCCACCAGGGCAACCGCTTTTCGGCGCACGAGGGCCTACCTCCCGCCAGGGGGTGATCAAGGAATATCGCAGACCGTATTTCGCATACAGTCCGCAAGGCAAGGGGGGTGCCCACATACCGGACGGTTTTTACTGACGATCGGATAACGGCCGCACACACGATGCGCACACCCGGGTGGGATACCGGATCAAACGCCGACTCGGGCGGCGAGCGCGGGGATAAACGACGAATAGGGCCCCTTGGTGCACAAGCACCAAGGGGCCGCCGGATGGTTACCGGGTTCGCCTGGGTTTTCTGGGTTCGCCTGGGTTCCCGAGATTTCTGGGTTCGCCTGGGTTTCCTGGGTTCGCAGCGCCCTCGGGGGTGCCGGTCAGCCGGCGTACTGGGCGAACACCTTCGTGAAGTCCCAGGGCTGCTGAGCGACGCCCGAGCAGGTGTCGGCGCCGCCGCCCATGCACGGGCGGTCGCGGTTGACCGACCAGAAGGTCAGCCGTGCGAGGTGCCGCTGCTGCGCGTACCCGAGAATGGTGCGGAAGTCCGCGACGGTCACGGCCTCGCTGTTGTCGGTGATGCCGTTCATCGAGGAGATGCCGGTGTGCCGGTAGGCCTGGTCGTCCGAGTAGCCGTAGGAGCTCTTGACCGTGTTCTTCAGCCCCTCGGCCGCGCTGACGGTGAGGGCGCCCATGTTCCGGCCCGCCCCGCCGAAGTTGAACGGCATGATCGTCCAGCTGTCGACGGTCAGCCCGGACGAGGCGGCCCTGCGGATCAGGCTGTCGTCGGGGCCGTTCTGTCCGGTGCCGAAGGTGACGTAGACCTTGAGCCCGGGATTGTCGGCCCTGACCGTCTTCAGCGCGTCGACGGTGCGCTGCTGGACGGTGGCACTGTCGTACGCCTCGGCCTCGATGTCGATGTCGATTGCCTTGAGCCCGTAGGCGTTGATGACCTTCTGGTACGCGGCGGCCAGCTCACCCGCACTGGAGCAGGAGCTCTCCAGCTTGTTGCCGCTCCAGCCCCCGAAGGACGGGATCACGTCGCCGCCCGCGCCCCGGACGGTGTTGACGGTCTGCTGGTCGACCCCGCCCGTCAGCGGCCTGCCGCCGTCCCACTGCGGGTTGCAGTAGCCGTTGCTGAGGACGAAGGCGAGGGTGAACCACTTGACGCCGGTGGCGTTCATGACGGTGACCGGGCTGGGCGGGCTGCCCCAGCCGTTGTAGAGGTACGGGGCGACGGCCATCGCGCCGGCGGGCGGCGCAGGGTCCCCTCCCCCGGCGGGTGCGGTCCACTTCTGGTTGGCGGTGCCCGTGCAGGTCCAGATCTGGAGCCGGGCGCCGTTGGCGGAGCTGTTGCCGGTGACGTCCAGGCACTTGTCCGCCTGCGGATTGACGATGTCGCGCGCCGCGGTGACGGTCCAGCGCTGGGCCGCGGAGCCGTTGCAGTCCCACAGCTGGACCGCGGTGCCGTCCGCCGTCCCGGCCGATGTCACGTCGAGACACTTGCCCAGAGCCCTGACGCTCCCGTCCGAGCCGACGTCCCACTGCTGGGCGTTGCTTCCGTTGCAGTCGTAGAGCTGCACCGGAGTGCCGTTGGCGGAACTCGCCCCGGCCACGTCCATACACTTGCCGGCCAGTCCCGTGATCTGCCCGGTCGCCGCGGCGGCACCCAGGGCGGGTGATCCGGTCAGACCGGCCAGCAGCGCCGCGGCGGCCCCGGCTCCGAGCAGGCTCCGCACGGCGGGAGCGAACCTGCCGAGCAGATGACGGCTCATCAACTGCTCACCGTCCACTTCTGGTTGGCGGTGCCGGAGCAGGTCCAGATCTGGATTCGGGTGCCGTTGGCGGAACTGTTTCCGCTGACGTCCAGGCACTTGTCCGCCTGCGGATTGACGATGTCGCGCGCCCCGCTCACGGCCCAGCGCTGGGCCGCCGATCCGTTGCAGTCCCACAACTGCACGACCGTGCCGTCGGCGGTTCCGCCCGACGCCACGTCGAGGCACTTGCCGAGCGCACGGATCGTGCCGTCCGCGTTCACGCTCCACCGCTGGGCGTTGGAGCCGTTGCAGTCGTAGAGCTGCACCGGGGTCCCGTTGGCGGTGGCCGCCGCGGCGACGTCCACGCACTTGCCGGCCAGGCCCGTGATCGGTCCGCCCGTTGCCGGCTGGGTGTCGCTGGTGGTGACGCGCACGTGGTCGACCACGAGTTGCTGGGGGAAGGACGTGTTGCCGTCGGGGTCGCCCGGCCAGTAGCCGCCGACGGCGAGGTTGAGGATGAGGAAGAAGGGCTTGTTGAAGGCCCAGGTGTTGGAGCCGGTGTCGGCGGGCGTGCGGTGCTGATAGACGTTGCCGTCGACGGACCAGGTGACCGAGTCGGGCGCCCAGTCGATGGCGAAGGTGTGGAAGTCGTCGGCGAAGGCCTGTCCGTTCGGGAGCGTGTACCCGGCGCCGATTCCGGCCGAGCCGGAGTAGCCGGGACCGTGCAGGGTGCCGTGGACCGTGGAGGGCTCGAAGCCGACGTTCTCCATGATGTCGATCTCGCCGGAGTTGGGCCAGCCGACCTGCCCGATGTCGTCGCCGAGCATCCAGAAGGCAGGCCACATGCCCTGCCCGCGCGGGATCTTCATCCGCGCCTCGACGTGACCGTAGGTCTGGGTGAACTTCCCGGAGGTGTTGAGTCGTGCCGAGGTGTACTGGCAGGTTCCGTACCAGCACTGGTAGTTGGCCGGGTTCTCCTTGCGCGCGGTGATGACCAGATGCCCCTGGCCGTCCAGCGCGGCGTTGCTGTTGCCCGCCGTGTAGTACTGCCGCTCGTGGTTGTTGACGTTGTCGCCGGTCTCGATCTGCCACTTGCTGCCGTTCACCGCCGAGCCGGCGGCGCCGTCGAACTCGTCGGCGAACGTCGTGGCCGCGGCGGCCACCGCCGCGTCCGCCATCGGGGCGGTGGACGCGGATGCGGGTCCGCCGCCGCCCGCGAGGGCCGTCGTGACCAGGGCAAGAGTGAGAACCGAGAGTACGGAGTGCAGCAGGCGCCGCGTACGGCGTGGGGAGTCCATGACTCTCCCTTCCGGTGTGTGAGGGGGAGGAAGGGGAACTTGTCATGCATATGACATACAGATGCATGGCAGGTGCAGGGCGCGAAGGGTGTGCGAGAGCTGCGCCGACCGAAGTGGGGGTGCTGTGTGACGTAACGGGTGCGACGGTGAAGCCGCTTAGTTCACTAGGTGATTTAAGAAGTGAACTAAGCGGGTGTCAAGACCTTGGTACATACCACTGGTCGACCCGGCAGGAAGGCACCCACGGAGTGCGAGAACGCCCCCGTCCCTGTAGCCATGGCTCGGTGAACACCCCGGAAAGCCGCCAAGAGTCGAAGCGACGAGACCGGCAGGGACGGAACAGGCCCGCAGGCATTCAGTGAATGCCTGCGGGCCCGCGTCGCGGCTATGGCTCCGGCTGCTCGCCGGGACCGTGTGTCACTTCTGCCAGCCGACGGTCTCCGGGAGCGGGGTGTAGAAGATGGTCGCACCGGCGTTGGCCAGACCCTTCTTCACTCCGTAGGTGGAGGGACCGCTGAAGAGCGGCAGGAAGGCGTACTGCTGGAGCGCCTTCTTCTCGACCTTGTTGACCGCTGCGGCCTGCTCGTCGAGGTCGGCGATCTGGGTGGTGGAGCGAATCTCCTTGTCCAGTGCCGGCGTACCCGCACCGGTGATGTTGGAGTCACGGTCCGAGCAGTAGAAGTCGCACAGATAGCGGGCGCCGAACGGATCCATGGAACGGTTGCCCGACAGGAACAGGTCGAACCTGCGGTCGCTGAGGATCTTGGAGAAGTCCGCGTCGTCGCCCTTCTTGATGACGAGACGGATGCCGGCCGGCTTCAGCATCGCGGCGAGTGCGCCCGCGGTGGCCTTGCCCAGCGGGTCGTCGCCCAGGAGCGTGTAGCCGACTTCCAGCTTCTTGCCGTTCTTGACGCGGATGCCGTCGTCCCCCGCCTTCCAGCCCGCCGCGTCGAGCGTCTTCTTCGCCTCGCCCGGCGCGTACTTCACAACGGCCGAGAGGTTGTCCGCGTAGCCCTTCTGGAAGCTGTAGAGCACCGCGGAGCCGGGCAGCGGCTCCGTGTAGTCGAGCCCCTGGAACTGGATCTTCGCGATCTGCGCCCGGTCGACGCTCTCCTGGACGGCCCTGCGGACGGCCTTGTCCGAGAGGACTGCCGACTTCGTGTTGAAGTAGAGGGCGTACTCGAAGGGGCTGCCGCCGCTGCGGATCTCCGTGCCCTTGAGCCCCTTGACCTGCTTGAGGCTCTCCGCGTCGACGGCGGACACGTAGTCGATCTGGCCGTTCTTGAAGGCGTTGACCGCGGCGGTCGACTCCAGGTTGACGTAGGTGCGCTTGTCGAGCTTGCCCTTCTTGCCCCACCACTTCGGGTTGCGGACGAAGGTGATGTTGCCGGAGTGCGTGTCCCACTTGCCGACGGTGTACGGCCCGGCGCCCCACTCCGGGTGGGCCTTCTTCACGTACGCCTTGTTGAAGTTCTCGACGGTGGCGGCCTCGGGGTGCAGGAAGGTGGTGAACAGTGTGGACCAGGCGGCGTTGGCGCCCTGGAAGGTGATGACGGCCTGCTTGGCGTCCTTGCCCTTCACGACCGAGGTGATCCGGTCGTAGCCGTCCGTGGACGACGCCGCGAACTCCTTGTCCGAGCCGTTGTTGGCCTTCCAGGTGGCTTCGATCGCCGTCCAGTCGATCGGTGTGCCGTCGTTGAAGGTGGCCTTCGGGTTGATCGTCAGCGTGACCTTCTGGTTGCCGCCCTCGACAGCTACCTTCACATCGCTGTAGTAGTCGGGGTTGTACTGCACCTCACCGGTGGGTGAGTACGTGATCGCGTCGGCGTTGTACCAGCCCCAGACCCGGGCCGCGGTCAGCGTGGCATTGACGTTGAACGGGTTGCCCTGGTCGTCGAAGGTGCCGACCGTCGTGTACGTGCCGCCGTCCTTGATCTTCTCGTACGGCTGGGGGTTGTAGTCGACCGCGGCCGAAGCGGCCTTGGGGACGTCCTTCCTGTCCGCGTCCGCCCCGTCCTTGCCCGAGGAGGACTGGCACGCGGTGGCGGCGACGGAGACGGCGGCGATCAGGGCGACGGGCAGGGCCAGTCTTGCGCGCATGGCGGAATGGTTCCTTCTGATTCGGTGGGGTGTACGGGAGAGCCCGGTGACGGGCGGGGTGAACTGCCCGGGGGCCCGGACCTGCGGGTCACGGCCCCCGGGCGGGACGGCCTCAGACGGCGTGACAGGCGTACTGGTGGCCGGGCCGGCCGGCCACGGAGGCGGGCGCGGGACGTTCCGTACGACAGCGCTCGCGCACCGCCTCGCCGGAGACGCGGTGGAGGGGGCAGCGGTCGACGAAGACGCAGCCCGCCGGCAGCCGGGCCGCGCTCGGCTGCTCGCCCTCCAGCACGACGCGTTCGCGGGTGCGTTCCCGCTGCGGGTCGGGGACCGGGATCGCCGACAGGAGCGCCCGGGTGTACGGGTGCTTCGGATCGGAGAAGAGCGTCTCGGTGTCGCCGGTCTCCACGATGTGCCCCAGGTACATCACCGCGATGCGATCGGAGATGTACCGGACCACCGCCAGGTCGTGGGCGACCACGAGGTAGGCGAGGCCGAGTTCACGCTTGAGCCGGGCCAGCAGGTTGATCACTCCCGCCTGCACCGACACGTCCAGCGCCGAGAGCGGCTCGTCGAGCACGAGCAGTCTCGGTTCGGTCGCCAGGGCGCGGGCGATGCCGATCCGCTGGCGCTGACCGCCGGAGAGCGCCGCCGGGAAACGGTCGCTCACCGTGCCGTCCAGACCGACCAGCGCGAGGAGTTCGCCGACGCGAGTGCGGATCGATTCGCGGTCCCGCCCGATGGCCCGCAGGGGCTCGGCGAGCAGTTGGAAGACGGGCAGCCTCGGGTCGAGAGCTCCCAGCGGGTCCTGCATCACGATCTGGACGTCGCGCCGCAACTCCCTTACACGCGCGGCTGATCCCACCGCGCCGACCTCCGTGCCCGCGATCTCGATCCGCCCGCCCTCGGGTTGCCTCAGCCTGAGAATCTCCAGGAGTGTCGTGGTCTTGCCGCTGCCCGACTCGCCCACGAGACCGAGGGTCTCCCCCGCCCGCAGCTCGAAGCCGGCCCTGTTGACGGCCCGCAGCGTGCCGACCCGGCGCTTGAGGACGGCCCCCTTGGTGACGGGAAAGGTCTTCACGAGATCCTCCACGCGGAGTACCACGTCGCCGACGGCCCGGGCCTCATGAGGGACTGACTCGACCGGCTCGACGGCCCCCGCCGGTTCCAGCGCTCCGCCGGCGATCTCGTCCGCGCGCAGGCAGGCCACGTCCCCGTGCCCCGTGACCTCGCGCAGTCCGGGTTCGTCGGTGCGGCACGCGTCGAGGGCGACCGCGCAGCGGTTCGCGAAGGGGCAGCCGACCGGGAGGCCCACCAGGGCGGGCGGCTCCCCGCCGATCGGGAGCAGGGGCCGGTGGACGCCGCTGTCCACGGTCGGCACGGCGGCGAGCAGCCTCGCGGTGTACGGCATGACGGGCCGGGCGAAGAGTTCCCCTGCGTCCGCCCGCTCGACGATCCGGCCCGCGTACATGACGGCGATGTCGTCCGCGTGGCCGGCGACGACCCCGAGGTCGTGCGTGATGAGGACAAGTCCGGCACCGGTCTCCTTCTGCGCCAGCCTGAGCACGTCGAGGATCTGGGCCTGCACGGTGACGTCGAGAGCGGTGGTGGGCTCGTCGGCGACGAGCACGGAGGGCTTGTTGGCGATCGCCATGGCGATGACGACGCGCTGGCGCATCCCGCCGGAGAACTCGTGGGGGAAGGACCTCGCCCGGCCCCGCGGGTCGGGGATGCCGACGAGGTCGAGCAGTTCGACGGCCTGTTCCCAGGCGGCCCGCTTCGTCAGGTCCTGGTGGATCCGCAGGGTGTCGGAGAGCAGCCGGCCCACGGTGAAGATGGGGGTGAGGGCCGACAGCGGGTCCTGGAAGACCATGCCGATGTCCTTGCCCCGCACCCGGGAGAGGGCCTTGTCGCCGAGGCCGATCAGGTTCTGTCCGCCGAGCAGCACCTGGCCCCGCAGGTCGGCGGAGGGCGGCAGCAGACCCATGATGCCCATGGCGGTGGCCGATTTTCCGGAGCCGGATTCACCGACGATGCCGAGTGTGCGGCCCGGCAGGAGATCGAAGCCGACACCCCGCACCGCCTCGACGGGTCCGGCTTCGGAGGGGAACGAGACCCGGAGGTTGCGTACCGAGAGCACGGGGGTGCCGCCGTCACCGGGCAGGGAGGCCGTGGACGTGGTTGTCCGGAGGGTCATCGTCGGCCTCCTGCGGCACCGGTCACGGATGTGGGGTCCAGGGCGTCACGGAGTCCGTCGCCGACGAAGGTCATCGAAACGGTGAGCAGGACGACCAGGCCCGCGGGGAAGGCGAACAGCCAGGGAGCGCTCGTGACGGTGCTCGCACCGTCCGCGAGCATCGTGCCGAGGGAGACGTCCGGGGTCTGGACACCGAACCCGAGGAAGGACAGGGCGGTTTCGCTGAGCACGGTCGCGACGACGCCGAGCGTGAGGTTGACGATCAGCAGCGAGCCGAGGTTGGGGATGATGTGGCGCAGGATGATGCGCAGCGGACCGACTCCCATGAACTCGGCCGCAGTCACGTAGTCCCGCTCGCGCAGGGAGGTCGAGACGGACCAGATCACCCTCGCGGTGGACATCCAGCCGAACAGCGTCAGCACGACGATGAGGATCCGCCAGTCGCCGGCGAGGCGGTTGGAGACCAGGGCGAGGATGAGGAAGGAGGGGACGATCAGCAGGAAGTGGATGACGGCGAGCGTGGCCTTCTCCACCCGGCCGCCGAAGTACGCGGCGCCGGAGCCGATGACGGCGGCGACGACGACGGTCAGGACGGACACGCTCACGGCGATCGCCAGCGAGCGCCTCAGCCCGTGCACGGCGGAGGCGTAGATGTCGTTGCCGCCCTGGTTGGTGCCGAACCAGTGACTCGCGCTCGGGGATTGGGTGAGTGCGGCGAAGTCGGCGTCGGAGTACGCGTACGAGGTGAACAGGCCGCCCAGCGCGCTGAAAAGCACCAGAGCCACGAAGATCACCACACCGACGACGGCGAGCCGGTTGCGCAGGAAGCGCCTCAGGTAGAGCCGGGCGAGACCGAGGTGGCGCCCGTCCTCGTGTGCGCCACGCGTCTTTTCCGGCAGCCCGGTGGGCGCGGGGGTGGCCAGGTCGGTGGACAGTCCGGTGGTCAGTTCGGTGGGCATGTCAGCTCACCCTCACGCGCGGGTCGAGGAAGACCGTGGCGATGTCCGCGAGGATCGCGCCGATCGCGGTCAGGGCGGCGGCGAAGGCGGCTGTCGCGACCGTGCCGTGGACGTCGTTCTTGCTGATGGTCTGGATGAAGTAGCGGCCCATACCGTTCCAGCCGAAGATCGTCTCCGTGATGATGGCGCCGGTGAAGATGGCCGGGACGCTGAATGCCACGGAGGTCGCCGTCGGGATGAGGGCGGTCCGCAGGGCGTGTCTGCGGATCGCCTGGGCCCGGGTGAGTCCGGTGGCCCGGGCGGTGCGCACGAAGTCGGCGTTGATCGTGTCGAGCAGCAGCGAACGCTGCGTCAGGTGGTAGCCGACGTACCCCATCAGCGTCAGCGTCAGCGTCGGCAGGATCAGGTGCAGCATGCGGTCGCCGATGGTCGGGAGCAGCCCTTCGACGTTCGGCGAGTTCTCCCCGGCGACGTAGAGGAAGTGCAGCCCGGCGTGCTGGTTCAGCCAGATGGCGACGAAGACCACACCGAGCGCGGCGACGGAGGTCGGGACGTTGAACACCGCGATGGAGACGGCCTGCGAGACCCGGTCGGCCCAGCCGTACTGCCGCGACGCCGTGTACACGCCCAGTGTGACGCCGAGCACGACGGAGAGGACCGTCGCGATGACGACCAGTTCCGCGCTGACGAGCGAGCGGTAGCCGATCTCTCCGTTGACGGAGACGCCCGTGGGTGACCTCCCCCAGTCGAAGTGGACGACCACCGAGGTGAACCAGTCCCACCACCGCTGTACCACCGGCACCTGGGGATCCAGGTTGTAGGGCGCGAGCGCCCGGTCGATCTGGGCCTCGCTGCGGACCGGCCGCAGCTCCTTGAAGTTCGACCGCGGGTCCAGGAACCAACTGGCCAGAAAATAGGTGGCGTTGGTCGACACCACGATCATCAGGAGCCAGCCCGTCGCCTTGCGCGTCACATAGCGCAGCACGGGCAGCACCTCCTCGCCGCACGAAGAAGGTGCGCCGAGGGGGCGCCGGGTCTGGGGGGCGTTCGCATGAGCGGTGGAGCCTTCTGAGGGGGGAGGGACACAAGTACGGGCGTACGGGCGTCAGTCTCATCCGTGGTCCGGCGGCGCCGCCAGGCCCCGGTCCGTCCCGCCACGACGTCGCAATACCGCCGCAGCAAACAGTCCGGACAGATCATGACTTGTGCATGGAACACGCTTCGTCCGGGGGCGGGCCCCTCGCTGCGCCGGCTGCGGATTAAACGCCGCGGTTGTGGCGTTATGCCTGGTCGGAGCCGATTCGTAAGCAGTGGGAACCGGCGGAACTGGAGGAATGGCTGTGCACGGTGAGTACAAGGTCCCCGGCGGCAAGCTGGTCGTGGTGGACCTGGACGTCAGGGGCGGGGCGCTGCGCGACGTGCGGGTGGCGGGTGACTTCTTCCTGGAGCCGGACGAGGCGATCCTGACGATCGACGCTGCGCTGGAGGGCGCTCCGGCCACCACCGACACCGCGGGGCTGGCCGCCCGGATCGACGCGGCCCTCCCGGAGTCGACGGTGATGCTCGGGCTCACGTCGGAGGGTGTGGCCGTCGCCGTACGCCGGGCCCTGGCGCACGCCACGGAGTGGAGCGACTACGACTGGCAGCTCATCCACGACGCCCCGCAGTCCCCCGCGCTCCACATGGCGCTCGACGAGGTCATCACGGCCGAGGTCGCCGCGGGCCGGCGTCCTCCGACGCTCCGGGTGTGGGAGTGGGACTCCCCCGCGGTGATCATCGGCAGCTTCCAGTCCCTGCGCAACGAGGTCGACGCGGCAGGCGTCGACCGCCACGGCGTCACGGTGGTCCGGCGCATCTCCGGGGGCGGGGCGATGTTCGCGGAGCCGAGCAGCACCATCACCTACTCACTCGCGGTGCCCCAGTCCCTCGTCTCCGGCCTCTCCTTCGCCGACAGCTACGCCTATCTGGACGACTGGGTGCTCGAAGCGCTCGGCGACATGGGGATCAAGGCCTGGTACCAGCCGCTGAACGACATCGCGACCGAGGTCGGGAAGATCGCGGGCGCGGCACAGAAGCGCGTGGTGGGGCCGGACGGAGGGCCCGGCGCGGTGCTGCACCACGTGACGATGTCGTACGACATCGATGCCGACAAGATGCTCGACGTCCTGCGCATCGGCAAGGAGAAGATGTCCGACAAGGGGACGAAGAGCGCCAAGAAGCGCGTCGACCCCTTGCGCCGGCAGACGGGTCTGCCCCGTCAGGCCGTCATCGAGCGGATGATCGAGTCGTTCCGCAACCGGCACGGCCTCAGTCAGGGCAAGGTGACCCCGGACGAGCTGGCCCGGGCCGAGGAACTCGTCCGCACGAAGTTCGGCACGGCCGAGTGGACCGCCCGGGTGCCGTAGGAGCGTCGGCCGGCGCGCCGCCCGACGTCATCGTTCACGCGGGGTGACGAGCCCCGACTCGTAGGCGAACACGACGAGTTGGGCCCGGTCGCGGGCGCCGAGCTTGATCATGGCGCGACTGATGTGCGTCTTGGCGGTGAACGGGCTGATGACCATGTGCGCGGCGATCTCCTCGTTCGTCAGCCCCCGCGCCGCCAGCGCGCTGACCTCCCGCTCCCGGCGGGTCAGGGTCTCGAAGCCGGGTGCGGTCGTCCGGTCGGGGGGCCGGGCGACGAACTCGCCGATCAGTCTGCGCGTGATGGCGGGCGAGAGCAGGGCGTCGCCGCGGGCCGCGACACGGACGGCCTGGAGCAGTTCGGCGGGTTCGGTGTCCTTCAGCAAAAAGCCCGCCGCACCGGCCCGCAGCGCGTCGAACACGTACTCGTCCAGGCCGTAGTTGGTCAGGATCACCACATGGACCCCGCCCAGCAGCGGGTCGGCGGCGATCGCCCTGGTGGCCTCGATCCCCGTCATCACCGGCATCTGCACATCGACGAGGGCGATGTCGGGAGTGTGCAGCCGGGCCAGCTCCAGCCCCGCGCGGCCGTCGGCGGCCTCGCCGACCACCTCGATGCCTTCCTCCGCGTCGAGCAGTGCCCGGAAGCCGGCCCGCATGAGGGCCTGGTCGTCGACGATGAGGACCCGGATCGGGCGGCCTGTTTCCTCGCTCATGCGAGGGATCCCGCGGTGCGCAGGGGCAGTTCGGCATGTACGGAGAAACCGCCGTCCCTGCGCGGTGCGGCGGCCAGGGTGCCGCCGAGTGCAGTGACGCGCTCCCGCATGCCGGTGAGGCCGGTGCCCGCGGTGACGGTGTCGTCCGGGCCGCACGGGCCGCGGTCGTCGACGTGCACGGTCAGCGCGTCCGGTCCGTAGGCCAGCCGGACGGTGGTCGGGGCCCGGTCGGCGTGCCGGGCCACGTTGGTGAGGGCTTCCTGCACGATGCGGTACGCGGCATGGTCAACGGCCACGGGCAGCGGCCGCTCCTCGCCGCTGACGGTGACCGCGAGCGCGATGCCCGCACTGCGGGCCCGCTCGGCGAGTTCACCGATCCGGTCGAGTCCGGTACCGGGCTCGACCACGTCGGTGCGCAACACCTCCAGCGTGGCGCGCAGTTCGCGCATGGCCTCACCGCTCGCCTCCTGGATGGCGAGCAGGGCGGGCTCCACCTCGGTGCCGCGCTTGCGGGCCAGGTGGACGGCAACTCCCGCCTGAAGCTTGACGATCGAGATGGAGTGGGTGAGCGAGTCGTGCAGTTCGCGGGCGATCCGCAGCCGTTCCTCACCCGCGCGGCGCAACGCGGCTTCGTCCCGGGTGCGTTCGGCGTCGAGCGCCCGCTGTTCGGTCTGGCGCAGGTAGGCCTGCCAGTTCTTGTCGATGAGTCCGGTGACCCCGGCGCAGAGGAACCACCCGAGGAGCAGCACGGTCCGCTCCACGACGCCCTCGGCAGCGGGTGAGGCGGTGACCAGTACGGTGAAGTAGCCGGCGAGGAAGAGTGCACCGGCCGCGACGCCCCAGGCCCGGTGCCCGCTGCGGGCGGAGGCGTGCACGGCGGCCAGCACGGGGAACGCCGCCCAGGTGCCCGGGTGCGCGTGGAACACGTATCCGGACATGGCGAGCGTGGTGACGGCGAGCACCGTGCGCGGTGCGCGACGGTGCCCGGCGAGGGCCAGCGACCCGGTCGCGACGAGCAACAGGTCGAGTACACCCGGCTCCGAGGCCAGGCCCGCGGCGACGGTGACCGCCGCACCGATCGCCACCGCGAGTCCCGCGTCCAGCAACCGGGTGCGGCGGCCGGTCTCCCCCGTGTCCCCCGTCATGTCTCGCACCCTAACTCCCGTACGACACCCGGGTCGTCAGCCCTGAGGACCGGCCGGAAACTACTCCCCGGGCAGTAGTGCCCAGCCGTCCGCAGCCGAACGGGATCAGCGTCGACTGCCTTCACGGGTACGACGACGGGGCCCCGGTCCTCGGGCGAGCATCGGAGCCATGACCGGACCTTTCCGCTACACCTCACCCGTACCTCCGAAGTCGGCGACCGGAGTGGTCGCCGACGTGTACGCCCAGATGTCCACCGACTTCGGGATCGAGCGCGCGCCGACCTTCGTCGTCCTGTCCGCCTCCCCTCCACTCCTCACCGCGGCCTGGGCCCTGGCGCGCGAGTCGCTGCTGGCCGGGGAGGTGTCCCGTACGGACAAGGAGGTGGTGGCGGCCGGGGTGTCGCTCGCCAACCGTTGTCCGTTCTGCGTGGACGCCCACACCGTGCTGCTGCACGCCACCGGCGACCACCGGCTGGCGGAGACGATCGCCCGCGGCGAGCAGCCGGAGGATCCCGCCCATCGCGCACTGCTGGCCTGGGGCAAGGACATGAGTACGCCGCAGCCCTTCGGGCCGGCCGCGGCTGCCGAGCACATCGGGACCGCGTTCGCCTTCCACTTCATCAACCGGATCGTCTCCTCGCTGCTGACCGAGAGCATGCTGCCCGGCGGCCTCCAGCGCCTCCGCTGTGTACGGAGCGCGGCGGGCCGCACCCTGGCCCGGACCGTGCGCCGCGAGCTGGTGACGGGGCTGAGCCTGCCGATGCTCGAAACGGAGGGCGAGGCGCCTGCCTGGGCGGCGGGCACCGCCGTCGGTACGGCCTACGGTGCGCTGCGCACCGCGGCGGAACTGGGCGCCGGGCTGCTGAGCGACGAGGACGCGGCGCTCGTACGGGAGTCGGTGGCGGCCTGGGACGGCGTCACCCCGCTGCCGCTGCACGGAGCGGTGCTGCCGGACCGGGCGGAGCGTCCGGGTGCCCGGCTGGCGCTGCTCGCGGCGCGCGCCCCGTACCGGATCACGGACGAGGACGTGGCCGCCTGGCTCGCACCGCCGTTCACCGATCGCTGCCTGGTCCACCTGATCGCGTTCGGTGCGATCTGCGCCATGGGTCGCGTCGAGGCCACGCTCACCACGGAAACGAAGGAGCACGCATGACAGTCGCCGAAGCATGGAACGGACCGCTCGGGCAGCACTGGGCCGCTCACCCCGACCGCTACAACGCGATGCTGGACGGGTTCGACGGGCCGTTGTTCGACGCGGCGGCGATCGGCGCCCGGGACCGGGTGGTGGACATCGGCTGCGGCAGCGGGCTCACGACACGGATGGCCGCGCGGCAGGCGCCGGACGGCCGGGTCATCGGTGTCGACATCTCGGAGCCGCTCCTCGCACGGGCCCGCTCGCTCACCGATGCCGAACAGTTCCCGCAGGTCACCTACCGGTTGGGCGATGCGCAGAGCTGTGCGTTCGAGCCCGGCGGACACGACCTGGCGATCAGCCGGGGCGGGGTGATGTTCTTCGCCGACCCCGTCGCCGCGTTCACCAACATCGCGGGAGCGCTGCGGCCGGGCGGCCGGCTGGCGTTCCTCTGCCCGCAGCCCGCGCAACCGGACGGCGAGGAGCGCAAGGCGCTGGGCCTGCTGGCCTCCCTGCTGGGCCGGGACCACACCACCGAGAACGCGGTGGCCACGGCGATGGCCTCGCTCTCCGAGCCCGCGCGCGTCCACCAGGTCCTGGGTGCGGCGGGCTTCGTGGACATCGAGGTGACCGGCGTGAGCGCCGACACCTGCTGGGGGAAGGACGCGGCGGACGCGGTGGAGTTCTTCGTCTCCCGCACCCCCGGCCTCTCCGTCTCCGACTCCACCCGCGCCGCGATGACCGGTGCCCTGCTGCCCCACGAGTCGCCGAGCGGGGTGATGCTGCGGGCGGGCGTGTGGGTGGTCACCGCACACACGCCCCAGCGGACGGCCGACGGGCGGTGCTCGTACCAGCGGCGGCCACACACTCCCTAGCGGGCAGCCGGCGGACGGTGCTCGTACCAGCGGCGGTCGGCCTCCAGCTGGGCGGCCAGCGAGATGAGCCGCTCCTCACTGCGGGAGGGGCCGAGCAGTTGGGCTCCGACGGGCAGGCCATCGGGGGTGAAGCCCGCGGGGACGTTGATTCCGGGCCAGCCCAGTACGTTCCACGGCCAGGCGTACGGGCAGGCCTCGGTGATCGCCACATCGGTGCGCAAGGCGCTCAGTCCGTCGAACCTGCCGATACGGGGAGGCGGCAGGGCGGTCGTCGGAGTGAGCAGCACGTCGAATCCCGGGTGTCCCGATCCGGCCCTGCCGCGGGCCGGGTGGAACAGGGCGCCGATCCGCCGGTGCTGGCGCACCTCCCGCTCCCTCGCCGCCCGCACCACCCGGCCGCCGAGCCGGGTGCCGGTGCGCAACACGCTGCGGGTGCGGGGGTCCAGCAGCGCGGGTTCGGGGTGCAGGGCGGCGAGTTCGGCGATGCCGGCGGTGGCACGGGGGAGGAAGCCGAGGCCGATCAGCCCGTAGCGGGGCCGGGCCTCCTCGACGTGGTGGCCGAGCCGGGCCAGTGCCTCGGCGAGTTCGGTGACCGCGCGGCGTACGTCCGGGTGGGGGGCCGTGCCGGTGAGGGTGAGCGGGGGGCGCCAGGCCAGGGCGATGCGGAGCCGGCCCGGGTCGCGGCGGGCGGCGGCCGAGGCGTCGACGGGCGGCGGGCGGTGCGGGTCGTCGGGGTGCGCTCCCGCGACGGCGTCCAGCAGCAGGGCGGCATCGGCGACGGTCCTGGCCAGCGGGCCGTTGACGGTGAGCCCCTGGAAGGCGTCGCTGTGGGGGTGGACGGAGATCCGGCCGCGCTGCGGCTTGATGCCGACGAGGTGGGTCCAGGCGGCGGGGATGCGGACGGACCCGGCGCCGTCGGAGCCGAGCGCGGCGGGCACCAGTCCGGCGGCGACGGCGGCCGCCGAACCGCCGGACGAACCGCCCGGCGTGTGGTCCGTGTTCCACGGATTGCGGGTGGCGCCGAAGGCGGCGCCCTCGGTGAACGGCCACTGGCCCAGTTCGCAGGAGTTGGTCTTTCCTACGATCACGGCTCCGGCGGCGCGCAGCCGGCGTACGGCCTCGCTGTCGGCGGTCGCGGCGGGCAGCTCCCCCGCGCAGCCGAAGTGGGTGGGCATCCCGGCGACGTCGGTGTCGTCCTTGACTGCGACGGGTACCCCGAGCAACGGCAGCCGCTCTCCCGCGGCGAGCCTGCGGTCGGCCTCGGCGGCCTCGGCGAGCGCGGCGGTCGCGCGCAGGTGCCGGAAGGCGTTGAGGGTGCCCTGACTCGCCTCGATCCTGGCGAGGGCCTCGGTGACCAGCCGGGTGGCGGTGGTGCGGCCGTCCGCGAGGGCCCGTGCGCTGTCGGCCAGCCCGGCCGGGGCCTCGACGTCCGTTCCGGTGGTTTGTGCTGAGGACATGGGCTGCCCGCTTCCCTCGTACCGTCAGGTGCGTACACCTGTCCGCCCGAACAGACTTACTGGAGGGTAACGAGTCGCGGGCGCTGCCTCAACCGTTCGGCGCAGGTGCCGCCGGTCCGTGTCGCCGAAGAGTCGTCCACGGCGCCCGCACGGCACCACTCCGCTCCGGAGCTGCACCACCCCCGCACCCGGCCCGGGGTCTTCCGTCCGGATCAGGCCGGATCAGGCCGGATCCGGTGCCCGGCATGATCCGGACAGAGGCCCTACGGCTGGACGGTGATCTCACCGATTCCGGTGCCGAGGCCTGCGCAGTGCGCGGTCGACTGGCCGGACTGGCCCGGGTTCAGTGTGACGTGCTCCCCGTCCACGTCCGGGGACCAGCCGCAGACCAGGTGCACCCAGAAGGTCTGCGTCGCGGAGCCGTTGTTCCGGCACAGCGCGTAGCCCGTGTAGTCGTCGATGGCGTGCTTGCCCGTCTCGCAGGACAGCCCCGGCGGCGTCGCCGCCGGCGCCACGGCCGAGGCGGCCGTGGCCAGACCGGTGGCCACCGCGAGCGTCGTGGTCACCCCTGCGACGGCGGCGCCGCGCGCTACGGCCCTGGACAGACTTCCCATGGACTTCTTCATGTTTTCCTCTCGGTCGTGACGAACTCGGTGCCGTGGCAACCGTCCCCCGGTCCCCATAACCGAAAACACCACAAAACGTCACGCTGCGTACGCGCCCCGGGGTGCCGCTCCACCGGGCGACCGTCCCTCCCCCGGCGTACGCTCGAAAGATCCGACCGCAGACCCGAACAGTCCCGCCACGACCTTTCGAGGAGGCGACGTGACCGGTCCACACCTCGGCACACGCGCGGCCGCATGGACGGCGGCGATCGTGCTCTCCGTCACCGGCAGCGGCGTCATCGGCAGCGGCGTGGCACACGCGGAGGACATCGACAACCTCACCGCGCAGCAGATCGCCGACCGCTCCCGCGACGCGCTGCTCAGCACGCACTCCCTGCACCTGAGTACGAGCGGGGACCTCGGCAGGGGCAGTACCCCCATGTCTCTGGAGCTCACCCTGGACCGGGACGGCAACTGCAACGGTTCGGTGGACCTCGGCAACAGCCAGGGCTCGGCCCTGATCGTGAAGCGGGGCGACGACATCTGGATCAAGCCGGACGCGGACTTCTGGGAGAACCAGGTCCCCAACGGCGGTTCCGCCTTCGCCGCGATCGTGGGCGACCGCTACCTGAAGGGGTCGGCCGACGACCCCCGGCTGAGCGCCCTGACGAAGACCTGCGACCTCAACACCTTCCAGAAGCTGGTCAGCGACAACGCGAACAACAACACCGGCACGCTCAACAAGGGTGCGAAGACCACCCTCGGCAAGGAGTCCGTCATCCCGCTGACCAGGATGCGGGACAACACGACACTCGTCCTGGACGTGGCGGCCACCGGCAAGCCCTACCCGCTGCGGCTGACGGTCCAGGGCGACGGCGCCGACGCGGTCGTGGGCTTCTCGGCCTTCGATGAGCCGGTGCCCAGGACCACGCCGTCGCCGGACGACTCCTTCGACGTCAGCGCGCTGCTGAGCCGCTCGACGAGCCCGGTGTGACGCTCTCGCGTCCGGTGAGCAGCACGTACAGCACCAGCGAGGAGGCCAGGCCGACCGCCCAGCCGTAGTCGGCGAGGGGCTTCAGGAACGGGATGAGGCCGTCAGCCGGGAAGGGCCCCTTTCCGGGCTCCGAGTGCGAGCCGCCGATCGCCAGGACTCCGCCGACGGCGAACGCGGCGACGGCCCGCCAGTTCCAGCCGTTCGTGTACCAGTAGCGGCCGCCGGGCCGGTAGAGGTCGGCGAGGTCGAGCACCGTGCGCCGGACGATCCAGTAGTCGGCGATCAGGATGCCCGCCACCGTACCGAGCAGACCGCCGACGAGCCCGAGCCAGGTGAAGATGTACAGCTCCGGTGTCTCGGTGAGCTTCCACGGCATGATCACGACGCCTACGACACCCGTGATCAGCGCGCCCGTACGGAAGTTGATCAGCTTGGGCGCGAGGTTCGCCAGGTCGTAGGCGGGCGAGACGACGTTCGCCGCGACGTTCACGGAGATCGTCGCCACCAGCACCGTCACCAGCGCATACAGCAGTCCGAAGACGTTGTCGGTGCGGGCGACCAGCTGGACCGGGTCCCAGATCGCCTCCCCGTACACGGCCTGCGAGCCGGAGGTCACCAGGACGGAGAGCAGCGCGAAGAGCGTCATCGTGGTGGGCAGGCCGAGCGACTGGCCCCGGATCTGGGCGCGTTGGCCGGCGCCGAAGCGGGTGAAGTCGGGGATGTTCAGGGAGAGCGTGGCCCAGAAGGCGATCATCCCCATCAGGGAGGGGAAGAAGACCGGCCAGAACTCCTTGCCCCAGCCGAGCTTCGAGGGCTGGTCGAGCAGCGGGCCGAAGCCGCCCGCCTTGACGGCGACCCAGACCAGCAGCACCAGCGCGCCGACGATGACGAACGGTGCCGCCCAGTTCTCGAACCTGCGCAGGGTGTCCATTCCCCGGTAGATGATGGCGAGTTCGAGGGCCCAGAACAGCACGAAGCAGAGCCAGAGCGTCCACGGCTGACCGCCGATCTCGTCCGCCTCCGCCCAGCCGCCGAAGATCTTCCCGAGCAGGGTGAAGATGCCGACGCCGCCGATCCACGTCTGGATGCCGAACCAGGCACACGCCACCGCGGCCCGGATCAGGGCGGGCAGATTGGCGCCGCGCAGCCCGAACGAGGCGCGGGCCAGCACCGGGAAGGGGATGCCGTACTTGGGCCCGGCGTGCCCGGTGAGCAGCATCGGTCCGAGGACGATCAGGTTGGCGAGCGCGATGGTGAAGACCGCCTGTTTCCAGTCCATGCCGAGGGCGACGAGGCCGGAGGCGAGGAGCCAGGACGGGATGTTGTGGGCCATGCCGACCCAGAGGGCGGCGAAGTTGTACGTGGTCCAGTTGCGCCGCTCCAGGGGGACGGGCAGCAGGTCCTCGTTGACGAACCGGCTGTCGTCGGGGGCGGCGCCGGTGGGGAGCTCGACGCGGTCAGGGGCCTCGGGTATCCGGTCCCGGGACGGTGGTGGAGGTGGTGGTGGTGCGGTCGATGTCATGGCGGCTGGACCCTTCGCTCGGGGACGGTGCCGTGCGGGGCTGGGGAAGTGCGTACGACCGGAGGAGAACGGTGGTCAGTCGGCGAGCGCGGGGATGATCTCGGATCCGTAGGCGTCGATGGTCGCCTCGCGGGCGTCGTGCATGTTGTAGACGGCGAACTGGTCGACGCCGAGGTCGCGCAGCTGCCGGAGCTTCTCGATGTGCGCCTCGGGCGGGCCCAGCAGGCAGAAGCGGTCGACGATCTCGTCGGGCACGAACGTGGTGTCGGGATTCCCGGCGCGGCCGTGGTGGCTGTAGTCGTATCCCGAGCGCCCGGCGATGTACGCGGTCAGGGCCTCGGGGACGAGGCCTGAGTGCTCGCCGTAGCGGGAGACGAGGTCGGCGACGTGGTTGCCGACCATGCCGCCGAACCAGCGGCACTGCTCGCGGGCGTGGTCGAGGTCGTCACCCACGTAGGCGGGCGCGGCGACGCAGATGGTCACGGAGTCCGGGTCGCGTCCCGCCTCGGCCGCCGCGTCCCGTACGGCCTTGATCATCCATTCGGTGAGGAAGGGGTCGGCGAGCTGGAGGATGAAACCGTCGGCCTTCTGCCCGGCGAGCGCGAGGGCCTTGGGTCCGTACGCGCCCATCCAGACGGGCAGCCGGCCGTCCTTGACCCAGGGGATCTGGATCGGCTGTCCGTCGACGACCGCCTCCCGCCCCTCGGCGAGGTCGCGGATGACGTCGATGGCCTCGCCGAGCCGGGCCAGGGTGTTGGGGCTGCGTCCGGCGACGCGCATCGCGGAGTCGCCGCGGCCGATGCCGCAGACCGTGCGGTTGCCGTACATGTCGTTGAGGGTGGCGAAAGTGGAGGCGGTCACCTCCCATGTGCGGGTCCCCGGGTTGGTCACCATGGGGCCGACCACGAGGTGTTCGGTGTGTTCGAGGATGCTGCTGTAGATGACGAAGGGCTCCTGCCAGAGCACCGCCGAGTCGAAGGTCCATCCGTAGCGGAAGCCGTTGCGTTCGGCGCGGCGCATCAGGCCGACGACGGCCGAAGCGGGCGGGTCCGTCTGCAGGACGAGTCCGAAGTCCATGCCAGGTGCTCCTAGTCCAGGTACTGACAGGTGGCGCGCGGGGTGTACATGCCGTGGCCGGCGCGGCCGGTGAACGTGCGGCGGTCGATGACGACCTCACCGCGCGAGAGCACGGTCTCCACCTGACCGGTGAGCCGCTTGCCCTCGTACGCCGAGTAGTCGACGTTCATGTGGTGGGTCTCGGCGGAGATGGTCTGTTCGGCCGCCGGGTCGTAGATGACGATGTCGGCGTCGGCCCCGGGCGCGATGGTGCCCTTCTTCGGGTAGAGGCCGAACATCCGGGCCGGGGAGGCGCACGCGATCTCGATCCAGCGGCGGCGCGAGATGTGACCGTCGACGACCGCCTGATGGAGGAGGTCCATCCGGTTCTCGACGCCCGGCATCCCGTTGGGGATCTTCGAGAAGTCGCCGCGGCCCTTCTCCTTCTGCCCCGAGAAACAGAAGGGGCAGTGGTCGGTGGAGACGACCTGGAGCTCGTTGTTCCGCAGCCCCCGCCACAGCGCTTCCTGGTGCTCCTTCGGCCGCAGCGGTGTGGAGCAGACGTACTTGGCGCCCTCGAAGTCCGGCTCGGCCAGGTTGTCGGTGGAGAGGAAGAGGTACTGCGGGCAGGTCTCACCGAACACGGGCAGCCCCTTGTGCCGGGCAGCGGCGATCTCGGCGACGGCCTCGTCGGCGGAGACGTGCACGACGTACAGCGGGGAGCCGGCGACGCGGGCGAGCTGGATGGCCCGGTGCGTGGCCTCGGCCTCCAACGCCACCTTGCGTACGTCCCCGTGGTAGCGGGGGTCGGTACGGCCCGCGGCGAGGGCCTGCTCGACGAGGACGTCGATGGCGATGCCGTTCTCCGCGTGCATCATCATCAGGCCGCCGTTGGACTCGGCTCGCTGCATGGCCCGCAGGATCTGCCCGTCGTCGCTGTAGAAGACGCCGGGGTAGGCCATGAACAGCTTGAAGGACGTGATGCCCTCCGCGACCAGCAGGTCCATCTCCTTGAGCGACGACTCGTTCACATCGGCGAGGATCATGTGGAACGCGTAGTCGATGGCGCAGTTGCCGTCCGCCTTGGCGTACCAGGCGTCGAGCCCCTCGCGCAGGGAACGCCCCACGGACTGGATGGCGAAGTCCACGATCGTGGTGGTGCCGCCCCAGGCCGCTGCGCGGGTGCCGGTCTCGAAAGTGTCCGCGGCGTAGGTGCCGCCGAACGGCATCTCCATGTGGGTGTGCGCGTCGACACCGCCCGGGATGACGTACTTCCCGGTGGCGTCGATGGTCCGGTCGGCGGTCCAGCCCGCTGCGGCGTCCGTGCCGTGCGCGGCGAGCGCCGCGATGCGGCCGCCTTCGACGAGTACGTCGGCGTGGATCTCGTCGGACGCGGTGACGACGAGGCCGCCGTGGATGACGGTGCGGCTCATGTACCCCTCCTCACTGTGGCGGAATGGGTCTACGCACGTAGACAAGGTGCGTGATGAAGAACGTAGAAGTGGGTTACCCACTGTGGCAATACCGCTGCGGCTAACCGCTGAAGACGTTTCTGTTTCACCCGTCCGGCACTCAACCGGCCCAGCGTGCGGTGCGGTTCCGCAGACCGGGCCGGGCACCCGCGCGTGTCGTATACGCGACGGACGCGGGACCCCGGTCCCGGAGGACGGCGCACGTGGTGCCGCGGGAGGCGGCTTCGCCTGACTCCGGACGGGCGAGTGCGCCAGGTCCTTGCGGGGGAACCCGCCGGACGGGGAGCGGCAGTTCAGCACGGGTCCCTCGCGGCCCCCTAGCTTCCTTTCATGATCAGAAACGGAATCATCGTCTCGGCGTTCCTCTGCGCCTCCCTCGCCACGACGCCCCTGAGCGCCGCCGCCGCGCCGGACGGCTGGCAGCGGGTCGGCTCCGGGATCCAGGGCGGCGTGAGCGGCATCGCGCTCGTCGAGGGTGCGCCCGCGGGCCGCGGGCTGGCCGACGCCGTCGTCGTACGGGACAACAAGGGTGATCGCGAGAGCAGGCTGGCGACGGTACGTCTGCGGCCCGGCCAAGCGCCCGTCGTCGAGGAACTGCCCTGGCTCGGCACGCTCCCCGCCGACCTGGAGGCCCTCGACACGGTGCCCGGCCTCCCCGGCCACTACGTCGCCGTGGCCAGCCGGGGCCATGCGTACCACGTCGTCGTCGCGGACGGCCGGGCGACGGTCGAGCACGAACCCGTCGCGCTGCCGGGCCGGCGCGACGGCGACAACTACGAGAGCTTCGCGCTGCACCGGGACAGGTCGGGGAGGACCTTCGCCGTATGGGCGACTCGGGGCAGCGGCGACCAGAAGGCCGTCGTACGCGCCGCCTCGGTGCGCCTCGGCGCGAACGGTCCGGAGTTCGGCATGGTCTCGGCGCGGCAGGAGTTCGCCGTACCGTTCCCGGACGAGGACGAGGTACGCCACATCAGCGACCTGAAGGTGCTCGATGACGGCACCGTACTGGTGTCGGCGGCCTCGGACCCCAACGTGGACGACGGCCCCTTCGCCTCCGCCGTCTACGACGCCGGCCGGCTCACCGTGAACCCGGCCCATGACGCGGTACTGCGCCTGAAGCCCGTGTGGGCCCTCGCTCCGCTGAGCCGCTTCACCAAGCAGGACAACCGGAAGATCGAGGCCATCGCCGTCCTGCCCGGCCGGCTGGGCCTCTGGGGCACGGACGACGAGAACTTCGGCGGTTCCGTGACGTTCGAGCGCATCGGGCGGTAGCCGCCGGGAAGTCGGGGGCGCCGGGACGGCGTCCCCGACGACCCTTCAGAAGTAACGCAATGGTCACGGGTCTGGTCCCGACGTTGGATGCGGTTCATTCGCCCGTCCCTTACGCGGTGTGGTCCGCTCACCGCCGGCCGCGAGAATCGGACACGTCGCCGGACGCCCCCGATCGTCCGGTGCCCACGGACCGATCCCGGAGGATCACGTGTCCCTTCCGCGCTCAGCGCGTACCGTGCTGGCCACCGCCACCGTCGTCGCCGCCACCCTCCCGCTCCTGGCGACCACCGCCCACGCCGAGGACACGGGCAGCTGCACCGCCGCCCCGTACGCGGGTCTGCCGTCCGGCACCAAGCAGGCCAAGACCCTGGTCATCGGCATCGACGCCGGCCCGTTCGACTCCACCCTGGTCAGCCCCGCGTACCAGCTGAACGGAGGGGCGCGGGCGACGCTCTCGTACGCGACGAACTACCGGATGGACGGTCCCCGGACCGGCGATGTGCACGTCTCCTTCGACGGCGGCGCCCCGCGGCTCGTGAAGTCCTACCGCGCGAACGCCAACACCGTCGAGCACCTTGAGCTCACCCTCCCAGCAGGGGCGAAGTCGGCCCGGCCGAGCTTCCGTTGCACCGGCACGAACAGCGGCTTCCGGACCGTCGACCAGGTCGCCTTCGGTCAGCCGAACCAGCCGTCGCAGCTTGCCGTCGCCTCCCTCGGCGCCGACACGAAGCTGCTCGGCCGGCCCGGGTCCGACGCCTCGTGGCAGGTCACCGCGAACGGTGTGGTGCGGACCGCGCGGGGCAAGCCGGTGAAGGGCGCGAAGGTCACCGCCGAGGCTGACCCGGCACGAGGGCGCGGCGGCACGGGGCTGACTCGATCAAGGACCAGCAGCTGTCGCGCGATCTGATCACGTACTCCTTCGCCGGGCTGCGGGTGCTGCCGGGCGGGCCAGGTGACACCTCCAAGG
>NZ_JBEOVJ010000086.1:0-35296 GCF_040295435.1 Streptomyces sp. NPDC002809 | reverse complement strand
CCCTTTGGGGGGGGGGGGGGGGGGCCCCGCGGGGGGGCCGGGGCCCCCCCGCCCCCCCCCCCCCGCGCCCCCCCCCCGCCCGCGCGCCCCCCCCCCCCCCCCCCCGCTTCGAGCAACGCCGGTAAACCCCGATGCCTTCGGGGCCGTTGCTCCGGGGACTGTGTGAGGACGTGGTCGATATCAGGTCCCCGCTGCCGCCTCGGGGCGGTTCGCGGTGGAACGTCGGCGTGACGCGGCGACAGTTCGGCGATGACCAGTGGAAGATGATCCGGCTCAACGCCCTCACCTGGACAGCAGAGTGATCACGACCTCACAGAGTCCCTCTCGCTGATGTGGATGTCGCCATTACGCGTCTGCACGTTCACGCTGTGACTGCTCGTGCTGTCGTCCGCGACATCCACGGTGACGTCCCCCTTCTTCGCTGCCGTACGGACCGCGTATGCCGATGCGGGCAGGCCGAGTTGAACGTTGCCGTCCTGGCTCTGCACATCGACACGACCGGGTACGGAGGTGAGGTCGAGGTCGGTGTCGCCGTTTCGCGAGACGACGCTCACAGACGTCGCGGAGATCCCGTCGCCCTGCACGGTTCCGTCGCGTCCTTCCAGGTGGAGGGCGGCGCCGCCGAGGTTCGACAACTGCACGTCGCTGTTGCCGTACTC
Organism: Streptomyces sp. NPDC002809; assembly: GCF_040295435.1. Classification (NCBI taxonomy): domain Bacteria; kingdom Bacillati; phylum Actinomycetota; class Actinomycetes; order Kitasatosporales; family Streptomycetaceae; genus Streptomyces; species Streptomyces sp. NPDC002809. The sequence continues at coordinate 34,637 of NZ_JBEOVJ010000086.1, read as the reverse complement.
GGCCGTGACCGCGACATTGCGCGGCACCTTCACGGTGTACTTCGCACTGCAGTTGACGGAAACGCCGTCACAATCCACCGAGAGTGTGAGAATCCCGCCCTCGAACTGCCATCCGGCACCTATCTCACCGCCGATTTTCGTGCCGCTGACCCGGCGTTCCACTTCGACGTCGTCGACGTCGGAGGCGATGAGGTGCAGGTCGGCGGAGTTCGACTTCACGGTCAGGCTGTCGCCGCTGAAGCCGAAGGACTTCGATTCAGGAGTGGCATTCGCCTGGTCGACATCCGGGTCGCAGCCGGTTGCCGCGAGAGCGAGGAAGGCGGCTGCGCCGAGGGCAAGGATCGTGCGTGTCCGGCTGTCGTTCATTGTTTCCGTTCCCTGGTGATTCAGCTGCATGTTCGGTCGTCGTCCCGGTTCGGTTCAGGAGCGCAGAGCCCGGGCCGGGACGGTGTCGGTCGTCGTCCCGGTTCGGTTCAGGAGCGCAGAGCCCGGGCCGGGACGGTGCGGGAGACGCGGGCGGCCTGGAGTGCCAGGGCGAGGCAGGTCGTCACGAGCGTCACGGCAGCGAGTGCGCCGAGCGTCGCCCACGGGAGGCCGTCGAGCACCTGGCCCACGCCGGCCTTGGCGCCCACGGCGATGGTGGTACTCGCCACCGCGAGGAAGACCGCGCTGAAGACGATCGCCGTGCCTGCGTAGATCACGCCCTCGTAGACCGTGGACCGCGTGGTGACGCCCGGCCGCGCGCCGGCGACGGCAACGACCGCGGAATCGCGTGTGCGCTCCCGCCCGACCAGGGCAATCACCGCCAGGCCACCGGACCAGGACACGACGAAGACCCAGCCCAGAACGGTCATGACATCGCCCAGCCCTGCGGTACTTCCGGGCATGACGTTGCCCATCGTCATGAACAGTGCGACGAACGACAGGGAGAGCGCGAAGGGCAGCACCGTGGTGACGCTTCGGGCCGCGCGCGTTCGGCAGGACTGCACGGCGAGGTGCCAGGCGACGCCACGCGACGGGACGAGGGCGGTCCAGAGTTTCATCAGAGGTGTGAGCACCCACGGCCCCATCAGCAGCAACAGGCAGATGAGGAAAAGGTTTCCGGCGAAGGCGAAGGCGGTCCGCTGTTCGATGCCCCCTTCAAGTTCGAGGCCGAGGCCGGGAATCCACATCCCGAGCACACCGGCGAGAAGGCAGAGGGCGAGAACGCTCCGCGCGACACCGGGCCGCGCCGGCGGATCGGAGTGGTCCCGGAAGGCGTGCATCTCCGGCGTCCTGGCGGCTCGGCGTGTGACGCCCCAGCCGCCGAGCAGGCACGGGACCACTCCGGCCAGCAGGCTCGCGCCGATGTGCCAGAGCTGGAGTCCGGCGGTGGCTCCGTGCAGGTCGAGTCCCGTCGCCGTCCACTGCGAGAGGGCGATGTTCGCGACGAAGGGGGCCAACGGTACGGCCAGCGCGCCGGCCACCGCGCCGAGGACCACCAGCTCGGCACGGAGAACGGACCTGACGCGGCGGCGCGGGATCCCGAGGATCACCCACAGTGCGTGTTCGCGCCGCTGGGTCGTCAAGGTCAGACCGACGGTCGAGGCGACGACACCCACGGCGGCCAGAACGGTGAAGAAGACGATGTTGCCGCCGAGCGCGATCGACGCGGAGACCATCCGTGCGTCGCCCGCCGTCCGCGCCGCCGAGACGGCGGTGAACATGGCGATGACCGAGCCCGCCGAGCAGGCCGCGCCGACGACCGCACACGCGAGCGTCCACACCCACATCGACGCCTGCATGCGGACGTCCGACAGGACGAGCCGCAACATGCCGCTCACGCCGCCGCCTCGTTCGCGTCGTCCTTCGACTGCGCCGCGAGGACGGCATCGCTCACCGTGTGCGGGTCGCCGCCGGAGATGACGGCGTGCACCCGCCCGGACCCCATCACCACGACCTGGTCGGCACGCGCAGCCGCATGCGGGTCGTGCGTGACCATGACCACCGTCGATCCTTGTGCGGGCAGCGCCTGCAGCCAATCGAGTACGACGTGACCGGACTTGAGATCGAGCGCGCCGGTCGGCTCGTCGGCGAAGACGATCCGTGGCTGATTCGCGAGGACCCTGGCCACGGCCACGCGCTGGCGTTCGCCTCCGGAGAGCCGGTCGGGGCGCCGCCTGGCGTGTTGGGCGATGCCGAGCCGCGACATGGCCTCGCGGACCCGTGACCTGGGCACCCGGTGGCCGGCGAGTCTCGACGGCAGACAGATGTTGTCCTCGACCGTGAGCGAGCTGACGAGGTTGTACTCCTGGAAGACGAAACCGATGTTCTCGCTGCGGAACGCGGCCCGCTTGCGTGGGCCGAGCGACAGGACATCCGTTCCGAGAATCTCGACGGAACCTGCGGTCACTCGCTCCAGGCCGGCCATGCAGAGCAGGAGCGTCGACTTTCCCGATCCGGAGGGTCCGACGATCGCGGTCAGCCGGCCCTCAGGAATATCCAGATCGATATCGTGCAGTACATGTGTCATTTCTCTTTTACGGCCGGGAACGGGGAAATCCATACGGAGGCCGCGCATACGGATACACGGTACGGAAATGGGGGCTGCGATAGGCATATGAGAATATTAGGCAGCCCTGAACACGCTCCGCACGGGTGTCAGCACTACTTCGAGGTAGACCTAGGTCTACCTTCTTGAGATCCGCCGTATGCCATAATTCTGGCCATGTCGCAGATTCGTGTCGCCCGAAGGGTGCCGACGGAAATCATCGCAGCGATGGCCTTCCCGATTCTGCTGCTCTCCCTTCTTGTTGCACCGGCCTCGGCGGCCGTGCTGACGGAGTTGGACCGCTCGAGAGCGCGGTGGTGCGGCGTCGGCACGATGCCGCTGCGGCCCGCGGACCGGAGCTGGGCGCAGTGGGTGGCACGCCAGCTGCGATCGCGGTCGCTGTGGCGTACCGACCTCCCGGTCTTCGTCGCCGCCATTCTCCTTTCCGCGCTGTCACTGGTGGTGGCATTCTTCGGGTTCATCGGTGCCGCCGCGCTGGTTTTCTCTCCCGTCTTCTGGTCGTTCGGTATCGCCGCGCAGGTCGGCCCATTCACTCCGGAATCGCTTACGGAATCCTTTCTTGCGATGCCCGCAGGGGTACTTCTGGGTGGGGTCACCACAGGTATTCTGACCGGAATTTCCCTTCTCCGGGACCTCGTCCTGCGCACCTTCTCGAGAAGCCGGGACCCGGATCTGCTCGCGAAGCTGGAGGAACTCCGCACCAGCCGGGCCTCGTTGACAACGGCCTTCGAATTCGAGCGCCGGCGCATCGAACGGGATCTGCACGACGGCGCTCAACAGGAGCTGGTCGCCGTCGTGATGCGCCTCGGGATGCTGGAGGCCGCAGCCTCGGCAAGCGGCGAGGAACGCATCGTGGAACTGGCACGTCAGGCACAGGGCCAGGCCGAGCATGCGCTGGAACGGCTCCGGGAAACAGTGCGCGAGATCCACCCTCGCGAACTGAGCGACCTCGGCCTCGTCGCCGCCGTCCGCGAGCTGGCCGCGCGATCACCGCTGCGGGTCGAGCTGAACAGCACCGGAGATGACGCACAGTTGTCGTCGCCGACTGCAACAGCGGCCTATTTCACGGTATCCGAGGCGCTCACGAATATTACGAAGCATGCGGGCGTTGGCAGCGCTCGGATCGACCTGCAGTGCAATTCAAGCGGCGTACGTGTCTGCGTGCGTGACGACGGTGCGGGCGGCGCTGAAATCGACGCGGGTTCAGGACTTGCCGGACTGCGCGAGCGGATGCGAAGCATCGGTGGGGAGCTAGAGATCCGAAGCCCTGCGGATGGTCGCGGAACCGAAGTCGTGGCATCCGCTCCCGGCCAACCCACATGGGAATGAAGTGAATGAAGGCGAACAGGTGAGGCAGAGGCCATGAGAATTGTCCTGGCAGATGACAGCATGCTGATTCGCGCCGGAATCCGGGAGATCCTGACCTCCAACTCTCACGAGGTGATCCGTGAGTGTGAGGACGCCACCGAACTGGTCGCCGCCGTCGACGAGTTCGTGAGTTCCGGGGCCGCACCGGACCTGGTGATCACCGATGTCCGCATGCCCCCGGGAAACACCGACGACGGACTCCGCGCCGCCATCGACCTGCGATCACGCCATCGGGATCTGCCGGTCCTCGTCCTTTCCGCCTACGTCACCGGACCGTACGTCCAAGAGCTGTTGAACGGTCCGGGCGCGGACGGGGCCGTCGGATACCTGCTCAAGGAAAAGGTCGGCAGAGTCGTCGACTTCCTGCGCGTACTCGACACGGTCTCCGGCGGCGGCGTCGTGATCGACCCGGAAGTCGTCCGCTACGTCACACACGCGGACGCGCCCCAGGGCCCGCTCGCCCGGCTCACCGACCGCGAACGCGAGGTGCTCGCCCTTATGGCGGAAGGGCGCTCCAACGCGGAAATCGCGTCAGCGCTGTTTCTTTCCGGAGCGTCCGTGAGTAAGCACGTGGCCAATGTGTTCGTGAAACTCGGAATGCCCCCGAACGAGGACAACCGCCGCGTCAAGGCCATTCTGACCTGGTTCGAGTACAACTACTGAGTTCAAGCCTGAGGGGTCTCCGTCGACTGATCGGGCTGCCGCTACGACAAGCCCCCCGAAAGCTACGACGCCGGCCTCCACCTCCGGGCCTCGATGATCCGGCTCGACGCCCCCACCCGGACAGCAGAGTGATCACGACCTCGCACAGCCTCTGAGGGCTGTCCCGTAATCCGTGGTGGATCAGCGCGCGGCGTCGGATGCGGTGCGTCGCAAGGCGGAGGAGCGTCCGCATACTGGATGTATTCGGACGCTCCGACAACGCGGCGAGGAGCCGTAGCTGTCGTCGCGCGCCCGCCAGGGACTACGGGACAGCACTTAGCTCATGCGGCGCCGACGGATCACCAGCAGGGCGCCGAACCCGACGCAACAGACTGCGACAGCGGCGAGCACACCCAAGGGGCGCTCACGGCTACCGGTGTCGGGGAGCATGCCGGGGTGCGGGCCCGGGCCCGGCCCCGGCGGCACGGGACCTGTGTGGGTCGGGGCCGTGGTCGGAGTGGAGGTCGGGGTCAAAGTCGGAGTCGGAGTCGGTGTGGGGGTCGGCGTCGGCGTGGGGGTCGGAGTGGGGGTCGGCCCGGCCGTGACGAGGACCGTCTCGGCCGGAAGGCCGAGGCCGTGGCCCACGGGTACCTGACCGCCGGTCAGGACGTCGTGGGTGACCTGGGCGTCGAAGCTGTAGCAGCCGGCCCTCTCCGTGAGTGCAGGGCCGGTCGTCTCCGTCTGGTCCGAGGCGAACACCAGGGGGGTGAGGCGGGCCGCCACCGGCAGGTCCGGCGCGGACCAGTCGAGGCCGGCGCAGGTGCCGTCCGCACCGGGCGCGAGCGGTCCGTAGAGCGTGACGGCGGCGGTCAGCGTGCGGCCCTCGGGCAGGCCGGACACCGTGACGTGGTCGCGCACGCTGCCGCCCTCCCGCACGGTGGCGTCCGATGCCCGGGTGGTGACGGAAAGGACGGGCGGCACGTACCGGGGCTCGACCAGGAACGTCTCGTGCGGTTCGCCCGGAGCGAAGGAGACGTCCTCGCCGACGGCCGGGTCCAAGGTGGCACCGAAGGAGTAGCAGCCCGGCTCGTCCATGGTCTGTTCCGGCGTGGTGGTGCGTCCGGAACCGGTCAGCGCCACCGGGTCGAAGCGACGCGCGACGGGTGGAGTGCCGGTCCAGTCGACGTCGGCGCAGCCTCCGTTCACCTCGCTCAGGGGCCCGTAGAGGGTGATCGCGAGCGTCCCGCTCCCGGTGAGTCCCGACACGATGACGGTGTCGGTGGCGGACTCACCGGCGGTGAGCGTGGCAGCGGAGACCTCGCTGGTCATCCGGGGCGGGTCGCCGGCCGCGATGTCCACCGTCACGGCCGACTTGCCCTCCAGCGGAAGCGCGCCGGCGAGCATCATCGCCTGCACCCTGTAGGCCGGGTCGCCCTTCATGAGGGTGCCGATCCCTGCCGTCACCGGCCCGGTGGCGGCCAAGGTGGCGGAGGCGGCCGTGACCGAACGCAGCCAGAGCTGCCCGCCCGGAACGAGGGTCCCGCCGCTCGTGAACGGCTGAGTACCCGCGGCGTCGGTGAACGCTTCGGCGCCCTCGACGGCGACGGTGACCGGACCGGTCGCACCGGCCCCGATGGTGAACGGGCCGATCAGCTCGCCCGTCGCGCCGCCGTCCGGGCCCTCGATCGTCGGGGTGGGATCGGCGGCGGCAGGTGCCGGTCCGGCGGCCAGCACCTCGGTGACGATCTTCTGCACGACCTCGTAGAGCGCCTTGTCCTGGTAGTCGGGGGGCATCACGATGCCGTCGGTGAAGTAGTGAATGGCCATCGCGACGGTGCCCGACCGCTGCCGGTTGGCCACCGTCGCATTGGTGGAGGGCACCGCCGGCAGATCCGTGGCAGGCCAGTACTCCTGCAGGATGCGCTGGACGTAGCCCGCGTTGCGGATGCCCCCGGCGGGCTCGGGGTCGTAACCGGTGCCGGTGCGCTGTCCCTGCGCCCACTGGACGCAGTAGGCGGAACCGATCACCGTCGTTCCCGTGGAGTCGCGGAAGTTGTAACGGCAGGCGTTGGTGCCGTTGGTGACGGTGAAGCCGAGGCCGGCCGGGTCGTAGCCGAAGTCCGGGTAGGCGTGGGCGGTCGGATCATAGGTCTCGGGGGCCGCGTACGGCTTGGGCTGGGTGTCCCGCACACCGACCTCGATGCAGCCGTTCGTGCCGTACTGCACAGCGGCGAACGGTGCGGAGGGCGGCACCTCGCCCGCGTCCGCGCGGGGCAGCACCGCCACCGCACAAGCGATCAGAATGCGAGGATCAGAGCCAGGGAGGTGACTGACGTGCCGGTACGTGACCGCGGCATGAACCATGCCTTCCATTCAGAAAATATGACAAAAGAAACATTCGGTCAGCCGCGGTCGGTACGGGTGACGTTCACGCCTGACACGCCTCACCGGTCCCCCGTCTGCCGCAGGCGGATCAGGAACCGGGGCTTCGGCGGTCCGACGGGGCCGAAGCCCCGGCGCCGGCGGTGTCACTGCCCGCGCAGTACCGGAGCGTTTTCCGGAATTAACCTCTGATGCCTTGTCATCACCGGTTCTACGCGCATAGCTTGTGCTCCCTCACCACACTCCGAGGGGCAGCTCACCGTGCACATTTCCAGATCTCGTTCCGTCCTGCTGGCCGGTGCGGTCGCCGTGACCCTCTCCGCGACCGCACTGCCCGCCGCCTTCGCGGCGCCTTCCTCGACCGCCGTGATCTCCGAGGTGTACGGAGGCGGCGGCAACTCGGGCGCGACGCTCACCCGCGACTTCATCGAGCTGGCCAACGCCGGTTCCGCCGCCTACGACCTGTCCGGCTTCAGCGTCCAGTACCTGCCCGGCGCCCCGTCCGCCGGTTCGCTCTGGCAGGTCTCCGCGCTGACCGGATCCGTCGCGCCCGGCGGCCGCTACCTTGTCGCCCAGGCCGCGGGCACCGGTGGCACCGTCGCCCTGCCCACCCCGGACGCCACCGGCACCGTCGCCATGTCCGCCGCCAGCGGCACCGTCGCGCTGGTCTCCGGAACCACGCCGCTGACCTGCAAGACGGCAGCCGACTGCGCAGCGGACACCCGCATCGTGGACCTGGTGGGCTACGGCTCCGCGGTCGTCCGGGAAGGCGGCGGACCGGCCACGGGCGCCTCCGCCACGGCCTCCGTGGCGCGCGCGGCCTCCCTCTCCGACACCGACGACAACGCGGCGGACCTGTCCGCCGCGGCCCCCACGCCGGTCAACGCGGCCGGTGAGACGTCCGGCGGCGGCACCGGCCCGGGGGACCCGGGCAACCCGACCGAGCCCGGCACCGTCCGCGTGCACGACATCCAGGGCACCACCCGCCTCTCCCCGCTCGACGGCAAGGCGGTGACCGGGGTGCCCGGCATCGTCACCGCGGTACGCACCACGGGCTCGAAGGGCTTCTGGATCCAGGACATGGCGCCCGACGCGGACCCGCGCACCGGCGAGGGTGTCTTCGTCTACACCGGCTCCACCGCCCCGGCGGTCGCGGTGGGCGACTCGGTGCTGGTCAGCGGCACGGTCGACGAGTACTACCCGTCGGCCACCACGCAGTCCATCACCGAGATCACCTCCCCCAGGGCCACGGTCCTCTCGTCGGGCAACGCCCTGCCGGCAGCGGTCGTGCTCGACGCGGCCGCGGTGCCCGCCGCGTACGTCCCCTCGGCCGGCGGCGCCTCGATCGACGCACTGCCGCTGGAGCCGTCGACGTACGCCCTCGACCTCTACGAGTCGCTCGAAGGCACCCGCGTACAGATCGCCGACACCCGCGTCACGGGTGCCACGACCGCGTACGACGAGATCTGGGTGACCGTCGAGCCGAAGCAGAACCCGACCCGGCGCGGCGGCACGCTGTACTCCTCGTACACCGACCAGAACACCGGCCGGATCAAGGTGATGTCGCTCGACACCACGCGGCCCTTCCCCGTCGGGAACGTCGGCGACGTACTGTCCGGCACCACCACCGGTGTGATCGACTACGCCTCGTTCGGCGGCTACAACCTCCAGGCGACCGAGCTCGGCACGCTCACCGACAACCACCTCCGCCGCGAGGTCACCCGGAAGCAGAAGGGCGGCGAGCTCGCCGTCGCCACGTACAACGTGGAGAACCTGGACGCGCTGGACGAACAGGCCAAGTTCGACACGCTCGCCGAGGGCGTCGCGGTCAACCTCTCCTCCCCCGACATCGTCTCGCTGGAGGAGATCCAGGACGACAACGGCGCGGTCAGCGACGGCACGGTCGGCTCCGAGGCGACGCTGAAGCGGTTCACCGACGCGATCGTCGCGGCGGGCGGACCCAGGTACGCCTGGCGCTACGTCGCCCCGCAGGACGGCCAGGACGGCGGCGAGCCCGGCGGCAACATCCGCAACGTCTTCCTCTTCAACCCGCACCGGGTCTCCTTCGTGGACCGTGCGGGCGGCGACGCGACCACCGCGGTGGCGGCGGTCCCGACGAGGAAGGGTGTCACGCTGTCGGTGTCACCCGGCCGCATCAACCCGGCGAGCGAGGCCTGGTCGGACAGCCGCAAGCCCCTGGTCGGCGAATTCCGCTTCCACGGGAAGCCGGTGTTCGTCATCGGGAACCACTTCGCCTCCAAGGGCGGCGACCAGCCGCTGCACGGCCGCTACCAGGAGCCGTCACGCAGTTCGGAGACGAAGCGCGTCCAGCAGGCGGCGGAGGTCAACACCTTCGTGAAGTCCCTGCTGGCGGCCGACAAGTCGGCGCGGGTCGTCACGCTCGGCGACCTCAACGACTTCGTGTTCTCACCGACGATGTCCGCCCTGACCGCGGGCAAGGCGCTCAAGCCGCTCATCACCACACTGCCGGCGAACGAGCAGTACAGCTATGTGTACGAGGGCAACTCCCAGACGCTGGACCACATCCTGACGAGCCCCGGCATCCGCCGGTTCGACTACGACGTGGTGCACATCAACGCGGAGTTCGCGGACCAGGCGAGCGACCACGACCCGCAGATCGTGCGGGTCAAGGTCGACGGCCGACACTGATCCCGCCGGTCGGGCGGCTCGCCTCCGAGAGGGCGGCTCAGCCGCCCGGCCGTGGATGAACCGGACCTGCCGCGCCCGCACGCGGGCGCGGCAGCGAGGCGAGCGGCCAAAGGGCGGGGGCCTGCTCCAGGGGGCGGTCGGTGAAGAAGCGGGCCACCAGGTCCGCCACGTCGTCGGGCCGCTCCAGCACCACCCAGTGGTCGGAGTCACCGATCGTCAGAAAGCGGCTGCCCTCGATCGTCGCCGCGAAGGCGCGCTGCCGTTCGGGCGAGGTCACGGTGTCGTGCTCGCCGGCGAAGACGAGAGCGGGCACCCCTCTCAGCCCGCCGGAGAAGTCCGGCCGGTGGCCCAGCGCCCTGCGCAGCGACTGCGCAGCGTGCGGGGAATGGGTGAGCGCCTGCACGAACGAACGCCGGACATAGCGCCGCGCGAGCTCCCTGCGGTGGACCCGGCGCTGCGGGTCCAGGCACATCAGCGCCTCGGCGGTCAGCGTGGCGAGCCCTTCCATGTCTCCGTCCCCCAGCCGCTCGACCGCCCGGCCCCACTGGCCGCGCTGGGCGTCACTGATGTACGCCGGTACGCCGCCGAGGACCAGCCGGGCGATCCGGCCGGGGTTCCGCCGGGCGCAGCCGAAGGCGATCGACGTGCCGTAGGAGAAGCCGAAGAGGTTGACCCGGGCCGCGCCCAGGTCGTCGATGATGCCGGCGACGGCCGCGTACAGGAGGTCGTCACCGGTGCCGGGCGGCAGCGGATCGGCGCCGCCCATGCCCGGCAGGTCGGCGGTGACGACCGGGGCGTGCGGGCCCAGGTGCTCGTCCATCTGCGGCCAGCCGTACATGCCCTGGAGCGCGCCGCCGAGAACGACGACCGGTTCGGTGCGGGGCGAGGGCTGCGTCAGGATGCGGTAGCTGTAGCGCAGTCCGTGCACCGACAGGTTCCGGATGATCTCGTCGGGCATGGTCATCGCTCCTTGGTCCGTACGTCCGCTGCGCGGTCAGGCCCTGGTGAGGACGAGCGCGGCGTTGTGCCCGCCGAAGCCGAGCGAGGTCTTCACGGCCGCGTCGAACACGCCCGGCCGGGCCTCCTTGCTCACCACGTCGACGGGGATCTCCGGATCGGGGGCGTCGAGGTTGACGGTGGGCGGCACGAGCTGGTGCTGGAGGGCGAGGACGGTCAGCGCGGTCTCGATGCCGCCCGCCGCGCCCAGGGTGTGACCGGTCATCGCCTTCGTCGACGTGACGAGGGGGTGTTCGCCCAGGACCCGGCGCAGCATCGTCGCCTCGATGAGGTCGTTCGCCACGGTCGAGGTGCCGTGGGCGTTGACGTGCCCGATGTCCGTGGCCGCCAGCCCCGCGTCCGCGAGTGCGGTGCGCAGGGCCCGTTCGATGCCGGCCCCGTCGGGGTCCGGGGCGACGGCGGAGTAGGCGTCGCTGGAGGCCCCGTAGCCGGCGATGTGGGCGCGGACGGTGGCGCCCCGGGCGGCCGCGTGTTCGGGGCGTTCCAGGACGAGGAGGCCTGCGCCCTCGCCGACGACGAAGCCGTCGCGGTGGGTGTCGAAGGGCCGGCAGGCCGCCTCGGGGTCGTCACGCCGGGTCGAGACGGCCTTCAGCTGGCAGGCGCTGGCGATCAGCAGACGCGAGCAGACGGATTCGGCGCCGCCCGCGACGACGATGTCGCAGGCGCCGGTGCGCAGCATCTGGTGGGCGGTGCCGATGGCGACGGTGCCGGAGGAGCAGGCGGTGGAGACGGCCTGGCTCGGGCCGTGTGCGCCGAGGTCGGTGGCGACGCTGCTGGCGGCGCCGTTGACGACGGTGAGCGGGGCGAGTTTCGGCGAGACCCGGCGGGCGCCTCGTTCGGTGAGGGCGGTGTGCTGCTCGTCGTAGAAGGGCAGTCCGCCGTGGGCGGAGCCGATGACGACGCCGACCCGGCCGCTGTCCCAGACCGAGGGGTCGAGTCCGGCGTCCGCGACGGCCTCGCGGGCGGCGATGACGGCGAGCTGCGAGAAGCGGTCCATGAGCCGCTGGGTGGCGACACCCAGCACGGCCTTCGTGTCGAGGCCGGTGATGGTGTACATGAAGTCGCAGGGCAGATCGTGGAGTTCGGGCCGGCGTCGGACCGAGGGCGCGTCGGCTGCCTCGGACACCCCGCGCCAGGTGGCGTCGGTGCCCACGCCGGCCGCGGTGACCAGACCGATGCCGGTGACAGCGGCCGCGAACGGCTCGGGGCGGTACGGGGGCGTCATACCGCGGCCTCTCGGTGCACGTGCACGGCGTCGACCAGGTCGCCGACCGTGTCGCGCGAGGTCAGCTGGACGTCGTCGAGGTCGACACCCATCCGGTCCTCGATGAGGAGCCGCAGTTCTTCCAGGGCCAGGGAATCCAGCCTGAGCTGACGGAGCGGCACCTCGGGCCGGATCGCCGCCGGGTCGGTTCCGAAGTTCGCCACCAGCAAGGTGCTGATCTCGTCTGCCGTGCTCAAGGGGGCACTCCTCCGCTGTCGTACGCGGTGACGCCTTGCCGCGTGAAGGTGTGAGTGCCGTCGGGGGACGCCGGCTGGTCCGGAGGAATCTTTTATACGCCCTGCCGGCGGCGGGTCCGGCCCGCGTTCCCCCGTGCGGTGGGGGGCTGTCCAGGTGTGCGAATCCGCCGGGGTGCGACGATGGGCGCAGGGCACGCGAGAGGAAGAGACCGGTATGGCTGCGGAGAACGACAACGAGGCGCGCGCACAGGTCAGCCCGAGCACCTGGGTGGCGAAGCAGGCCGAGCTGTACGAGTCGTCGGGCGGCACCAAGGGCACCACGCAGCTCGGTGTCCCCTGCCTGCTGCTCGACTACGTCGGCCGGCGCAGCGGCACGCTGCGGCGCACGGTGCTGATGTACGGGCGGGACGGCGACGACTACCTGGTCGTGGGGTCGAACGGCGGCGCGGACAGCCATCCGCTCTGGTACCTCAACCTGCGGGCGAACCCGTCCGTCGAACTCCGGGTGGGCCCCGAGCGGTTCCCCGCCGTCGCCGAGACGCTGTCCGCGGACGAGAAGGAACGGGTCTGGCCGCATCTGGTGGAGGTCTTCCCCCGGTACGCGAAGTACCGGGGCGGCACCGACCGCGACATCCCTGTGGTCCGGCTGCGACGGACCGCTCCGGCCGCGGACTGATCAACGGGCCTCCTCACGGCAGGGCTTCGCCCGTAAACTCCGCGATCATGACGATCGAAACGACTCAGGCAGCCGTGACGGCCGAGGCCGAGGCCCTGTTCTCCACCATGTCCACGATGCGCGCGATGCGCCGTCTCAAGCCGGAGCCCGTGCCGGACGAGACGCTGGAGCAGCTCATACAGGCCGCGGTCTGGGGTCCCAGCGGCGGGAACATGCAGTGTTACGAGTACGTGGTGGTGACGGACCGCGAGGTGATGGCGCGTCTCGCGCCGCTGTGGAAGCGGTGCGTGGACGCGTATCTGGCGACGACCGGGAAGTACGCGCCGGAGGGCATGAACGACGAGGCGTACGGCCGGATGGTCGCCGCGATCGAGTACCAGCGTGACCACTTCGCGGATACACCGGCGCTGATCGTGCCCTGCTACCGGTTCCCGGAGCCCCGGATGGAGGAGGAGGGCCTGGCCGCCTACGCACAGGCGCTCGGTCCGGCGGGTGTCGAGCACATGATGACCACCCAGACCCGTTTCCAGGCGCTCGCCGAGGGGTCCTGCGTGTACCCGGGGGTCCAGAACATCCTGCTCGCCGCCCGGGCGCTGGGGCTCGCGGCGAACATCACCATCTGGCATCTGATGCTGGAGCAGGAGTGGAAGGAAGCGCTCGGCATCCCCGAGGACATGGAGACCTTCGCGGCCATTCCCGTCGGATGGCCGCAGGGCAACTTCGGGCCGGTCCGGCGCCGCCCGGTGGCCGACGTCATCCACCGCGACCGCTGGTAGGACCCGCCGTCCGGACCGCGCCGCCACGGCGCGGTCCGGACGGTGCGGCGCGGTGCCTGCATCCCGGCCACCTTTACCGCAACTCCATTGAGGTGAAAGGGAGTTCGACACGCCTCGATATGATTGTCATGCTCCGAACAGATGGATAGCCTGAGCGGGCTTCGCGACCCCTCGGCCCACCCCATCCGGGCCCGGGGGCCGTTCTTTCTCCCCCACAGAGCAGGAGCAGGTATGCCCACACGTGCCGCCGCCCACACCAAGGCCCGCGCCTCCGTGCTGGCGGCCCTCACCGCCACCGTCCTGGCCGCGACCGGCACCCCGGCCCTCGCCTCGACGGACACCGGGCACCCGATGAACCGGGCGTTCGAGCGGGCCGCCGAGACGTACGACGTCCCGCGCGATCTGCTCACCGCCGTCGGATACGGCGAGACCCGGCTCGACGGCCACTCCGGGCGCCCCAGCCAGGCCAACGGCTACGGCGTGATGCACCTGGTCAGCAACCCCGTGAACCGGACGCTGGAGCAGGCGGCCGACCTCACAGGGGAGCCCCTGGCCGAGCTCCGCGCCGACACGGCGGCCAACATCATGGGTGGCGCGGCAGTGCTGCGCGGTTACGCGGACAAGCTCGGGCTCGACGCCCGGGACCGCGACGACCTCGACGCCTGGTACCCGGCTGTCGCCCGGTACAGCGGCAGCGACGGCCCGGCCGCCGCCCTCTACGCCGACACGGTCTACACCTTCCTCGCCGACGGACTCGACACCGTGACGCCGGACGGCGAAGCGGTCTCGGTGACGGGCCGTCCGGTGTCGCCGCAGAAGGGCGAGGCCACCGCCGCGGACGCGAGTACCCGGAGCACCGACTACCCGTCGGCGCTCTGGGTCCCTGCCAACGCGAACAACTACGCCACGGGCCGCTCGGCGACGATCGACAAAGTGGTCGTCCATGTCACGCAGGGCTCGTACGCCGGCTCGATCAGCTGGTTCCAGGACCCTGTGTCCGAGGTGAGCGCCCACTACGTGGTGCGCTCGTCGGACGGCCAGATCACCCAGATGGTGCGCGACAGCGACACCGCGTACCACGCGCGGAGCGCCAACGCCTCGGCGCTCGGCATCGAGCACGAGGGGTTCATCGACGACCCGTCCTGGTTCACGGACTCGATGTACCGGTCATCGGCGGCCCTGACCGCCTACCTGTGCGACCGGTACGGCATCCCGAAGGACCGGGCGCACATCATCGGGCACAGCGAGGCACCCGGCAACGACCACACCGACCCCGGACCCTACTGGGACTGGAACCGCTACATGGAGCTGGTCGGCGGGAGCACCGGCGGCGGCGACACGGGCGACGGGCTGAGCTTCACCGCGTACGCGACGCAGCGCAGCGGTTCGACGGGAGCCCAGGTCAAGGCCGTTCAGACGCTGCTGAACGCGCAGGGCTATCCGGCGGGCGAGGTGGACAGCAGCTTCGGTCCGGCCACAAAGGGTGCGGTGACGGCGTTCCAGTCGGCGCGCGGGCTGGACGCCGACGGCGTCGTCGGTGCCAGGACCTGGACGGCTCTGCTGGCCGCCGGCACCACGCCCACGCTCGCCGAGGGCGCCTCGGGCGACGGCGTGAAGCGGCTCCAGCGTGCGCTGACCGCGGCGCTCGGCTCGACGGTCGGTGCCGACGGGAGCTTCGGTCCGGGGACGGCGACCGCGGTGCGCACCTACCAGACGAGCCGAGGCCTGACGGTCGACGGCATCGTCGGTCCGGGCACCTGGACGGCGCTTCAGGCGGGCCGCTGACGGAGACGGTCACGTGCGGGGCGGTGCGCACGGCACCGCCCCGCCCTTCGCACGCCCCGGTCCACGCGGCGAGCGCTCCACAACCCCGTCGCACCGGCCCCGCCGCTCCCGTAGGTTTGCGCCTTTGCGGGTTGTCGTGACGGAGAGGCGGTTCGGAACGTGGCGCCCAGGGCGGGGACGAGGGAGCAACTGGCAGGTGCGGCGCGAGCCGCGCTGGGCGGCGGGCGGCGGCTGGAGGCGGTCGAGCGGATCACGGGCGGCAGCAAGAAGGGCGTGTACCGCCTGGTGATGGACGACGCGACGACGGCGATCGCCTACCTGTGGGACGAAGCCGAGAACTACTGGCCCGCGGCCGAGGGAGACGACGACCTCGCCGATCCGTTCTCGCCCGGCCTCGCGCTCGATCTGTTCCAGGCCGCGCACGCGCGGCTGGACGCGCTCGGCGTCCGCGTTCCGGCGATCCGTCTCGTCGACCGCGACGGCGCTCACTGCCCGGCCGATCTCGCGATCGTCGAGGACGTCCCGGGGAAGAAGCTGGAGGAGCTGCTCGCGCGCGACCCGGTCGCGGCCGCTCCGGTCATGGCCCGGCTCGCGCGGTCGCTGGAGGCGATGCGAGACCACCGGGCACCGGCGTACGGCAAGGTGGCCGTGGTCGACGGGGGCGGATCGTCGCGCGGTACGTCGTGCGAGGCGGTGGTCCTCGACCGCGCCCTGCGGGACCTCGCCGAGGCGGCCTCGCGCGATCAGCGGGTCGCGGGGGCCCGCGACCGGCTGGAGGAGCGACTGCTGTGCCTGGCGGCGGCGGTGCGGCCACGTGCGGAGTACGCGGTCGTGCACGGCGAGCTGGGGCCCGATCACGTGCTGGTGGACGCGGACGGGAAGCCCGTGGTCATCGACATCGAGGGATTGCTCTACTTCGATGTCGAGTGGGAGCACGTGTTTCTGCGGATCCGCCTGCACGACGCCTACCGGCCCCTGAGGACGGAAGGCCTGGACGAGGACCGGCTCGCGCTCTACATGCTCGCTCAACGGCTCTCGCTGACGGCCGGACCGCTGCGGCTGCTCGACGGAGACTTCCCCGACCGTGCGTTCATGGCGGGCATCGCCGAGTACAACATGAAGCAGGCGCTGCGACTGGTCCGAGCCTGAATGCGGATGCCGGCGGGCGGGCGGCCGGCGCGGGCGGCCGGGTGAGCCGCGACCGGCCCGGCGGCGCGGACAGGGGTGCCGCTCGACGTCGTCGGCCCTCCTGCCGCCGGGGCGGCCGGTCGTCGGCGGGAGGGCCCCGGGGGCCCCTCGTCACGTTTGGGTAACCTGCCGGAAACCCTTGACGTTTCTCCTGACTCGTTCTTAACCTCCTCGTGTAGTCGCACTTCACGTGCTGCGGCGCTTTCCGCAGTGTTTTGACAGGCACAGACATAGACCACCTGTCGGTGGTTTCGTCATGCCTGTTTTTTTGTGCTCCCCGTGCCGCCGATGGGTCTTCCTCGAAGGCGGATTCATGGCACAACGTCCGAGCGTCAAAGGCGTCGCCGACGTCGTTGCGCTCATCGATGGGCTGGGAAAGATCACCGGCCGGGCGCAAGTCATCTGGTTCCTCGTGTTCGGCGGGCTGTTCCTCGACGCCTACTCGAACGCGGCGCTGAGCGCCGGTCTGGGGCCGATGACGTCCCAGATGGAGCTGACCAGCACGCAGGTCTCGATCCTCACGGCCACCGCTCCGGCCCTGGCGATCATCTTCAACCCGGTCGGCGGCTGGCTCGCCACCAGGATCGGGCGGGTCCCCCCGCTGCTCATCGCCAAGGTCTTCGCCATCGCGGGCGCCCTGCTCGCCGCGTCCGCCGGTGACTTCACGGTCGTCTGGCTCGGCCGGGTCCTGGTGGGTGTCGCGTACGGCATCGACTTCGCCGTCGCCATGGCCCTGCTCGCCGAGTACACCCCCGCCAAGCTCGGCGGCCGGCTGAACCTGTGGCAGGCCGTCTGGTACGTCGCCACCACCAGCAACCTCGCGCTCGCCCTGCTCTTCTTCAACCTGGACGTCGGCGCGGACATCTGGCGCTGGTCGGTCGGCTCCGCCGCCGTCGTCGCCGTCGCGCTGCTCGTGGGCCAGTGGCTGATGCTCAGGGAGAGTCCCACCTGGCTGGCGAGCAAGGGCCGCCTGGACGACGCAGTCCTCAACCTGGACCGGATCTACGGGATCAAGGCCGTCGCCGGGAAGCCGGACGCGGCGACCCGCGCCGCGACCGCCGCACCCGCCATCGGCTTCCGCCAGGCCGGGGTGCTCTTCAAGGGCGAGTACCTGCCGCGCACGATTCTCTCCTCGGTCATCTCGCTCGGACAGTCGATGCAGTACTTCGCGGTCGGCTGGTACCTCCCGCTGATCAGTCTGACGATCTTCGGCGAGAGCTTCGAGAAGGCCACGATCGGCTCGATGGTCTTCAACGCCTTCGGTATCGCGGGCGGGCTGCTGTCCGCGTACTTCGGCCGCAGGCTCGGGCTGCGGCTCAGTTCCGCCGCCGGGTTCGCCGGGGTGTTCGTCGCCCTGATCGCGATGGGGCTGACCTTCGAGAAGGTCCCGACGGCCGTGGCGTTCCTGCTGCCGGTGCTGTTCATCCTCTGCCACTCCGCCGGCCCCGGCGCCAACGGCAAGTCCATCGCCGCACTCTCGTACAGCAGTGATGTGCGCGCGCTCGGCACCGGCGTCACCGGGATGGTGGGCAGCTTCGGCAGCGTCGCCGGGCTGTACCTCTTCCCGCAGATCAAGGAGTCGCTCGGCCTCGCCGACACCTTCCTGGTGCTCTCCGTCGTGCCGCTGCTCGGCATGATCACCTGCCTGGCCATCAAGTGGGACCCGATGAAGGCCGCTTCCCCCGACGAGGCCGCGGCGCAGCAGGCAACCGATGCGCCGGAACACGCGGAGTCCGTCACCGCGCGCTGACCGTCCGCCGTGCCTGCCGCACCACACGATGGTCCCTCTCCCCCTCCGTACAGCTCGCGATGCTCGCAATGAAAGGGCTGCAATGACGCAGACGCTCCCCGGCGCCTCCCCCCGGCGCGGTGTGCTGGCCATCGACGAGGGCACCACCGGCACCAGGGCCGGAGTCGTCCTCGACTCCGGCGTGGCGCACGAGGTGTTCTACCGGCCGATCGCGGTCAGCCACCCGGACGACCTCTCGGTCGAGCAGGATCCGATGGAGATCTGGACCGCCACCCTCGACGTGGCGCGCCGGGCCGTCGGCGCGGCCCGGGCGGAGGGGATCGAGCTCACCGCCGTCGCCCTCTCCACCCAGCGGGCCACCGCGATGCTCTGGGACCGGGTCACCGGGCAGCCGCTGCTGCCCGCCGTGGTGTGGCAGGACCGGCGGTACGCCGCCGAGCTCACCGCTCACGAGGCGCGGTGGGACGCCGCCCTGCTGGCCCGGCAGGGCCGGCCGGTCGGCGCCCGTGCGCCGTTCCTCTGGGCCGCCCGGCAGATCGCCGCGCACCCGGAGGTGGCCGCCGCGCACCGCGAGGGCCGGCTGCTCTTCGGTACCGTCGACACCTGGCTGATCTGGCGCCTGACAGGCGGCGCCGTGCACGCCACCACCCCGACCAACGCCGCGTCCAGCGGGGGCTACCTGCTGGAGCGGCACGCCTGGGACGAGGAGTGGATCGGCCACCTCGGCTTCCCCCTCGACCTGCTGCCGGAACTCCGCTCGGACGACGCCGGATTCGGCACGACCGACCCGGCCGCCCTCGGCATCGCCGTCCCGCTGGCCGCCTCCATGGGCGACCAGCACGCCGCACTGATCGCGCTCGGCGGCCTGGCCGCCGGGCAGGGCATGTGCATGTACGGGACCGGCGCGTTCGTCGACGCGGCGACCGGCACCACGCCCGCCCTGCCCCGGCCGGACATCTCCGGGGTGCTCGCCCAGCCCGGCTACCGGCAGGGCGGCACCAGCCACTACAGCCTGGAGGCCTACACCTCCACGGCGGGTTCGGCGCTGCGCTGGCTCTGCGACGACCTGGGCCTGTTCGCCTCGCCGAAGGAACTCGGTGAGGAGGCCGGCCGGGTCCCCACCCGGCCCGGCCGCACCCCGCGGTTCGTCCCGGCGCTCGCCGGGGTCCGGACGCCGGTCTGGCACCCGGAGGCCACCGCGGCCCTCACCGGGCTCACCCTCGCCACCACCCGCGCCGATCTGGCCCGCGCCGTGCTGGACGGCATCGCGCACTCGGTGTGCGACCTCGTCGACGGGGTCGCCGCCACGATGGGCACCCCGTTCACCCGGCTCCGGGTCGGCGGCGGTGTCGCGGGCAGCGACCCGCTCATGCGGATCCAGGCCGACCTGACCGGCCTGCCCCTGGAGCGGGTGGCCGACTCGGCGACCGCCAGCCTGCGCGGCACCGCCTATCTGGCCGGGGTCGCCCAGGGTCTCTGGGGCTCGCTCGAGGAGATCGTCGAGTCCCAGCCGCACGGCCGGATCTTCGAACCCTCCACCGGCGCGGACGAACGCGCCGCCCAGCGGGCCGCCTGGCGCGACGTGCTGATCGGCCATCTCCAGGACCCCGCGCTCACCTCTCTCACCCCCCACTGACGGCCCCTCACCGTCAGCAGGCGGCGGCCGGACACCCGACCACGCGGCCGCCGCACCGAAACACCAGGAGTTGATGTTGTGATCACCATGCCCGCCCGGAAACCGCGGCGCAGTGCCGCGGCGACCCGCCGCACCCCCCTGCTGCTCGACCGCGCGACGGCCAAGCGGCAACTGGCCGACGAGACGTACGACGTACTCGTCATCGGCGGCGGCATCACCGGGGCGTACGCCGTGCTGGACGCCGCCTCGCGCGGGCTGCGCGCGGCGCTGGTCGAGAAGGACGACTTCGCCTCCGGCACGTCGTCGAAGTCCTCGAAGATGGTGCACGGGGGTCTGCGCTACATCGAGCAGGGCAACGTCAATCTCGTACGCCACTCGCTCCTGGAGCGGCACCGCTTCCGCAAGAACGCCCCGCACCTCGTGCACCGGCTGCCGTTCCTCTTCCCGATCCTGGAGAAGGAGGGCATCTTCGACGCCCGTCTCGCCAAGGGCTTCGAGGGTCTGCTGTGGACGTACGACCTGGTCGGCGGCTGGCGGATCGGCAAGCTCCACCAGCGGCTGACCGTCCCGGAGGTCCTCGCGCAGGCGCCGACGCTGCGCGCGGAGAACCTCAAGGGCGGGCTGATGTACTTCGACGCCCGCACCGACGACGCCCGTCTCGTCCTGACCATCGTGCGGACCGCCGCGGCGCTCGGCGCGACGGTCCTCAACGGGGCGAAGGCCGAGGGCCTGCTGATGGAGGCCGGCAAGGTGGCCGGGGCCCGGGTCGAGGTGGACGGCGACAGCGTCGACATCCGTGCGCGGGCCGTCGTCAACGCCACCGGGGTGTGGACCGACGAGCTGGACGCGAAGGCCGTCGACGGCCACCGGCCGCAGGTGCGCCCGGCCAAGGGCGTGCACATCGTGGTGCCGTGGGACAAGGTACGGATCAACTGCACGGTCACCGTGCCGATTCCGGGCCGGGCCCGCCGCGCGACGTGCACCCGCTGGGGCAACAGCGTCGTGCTGGGCACCACGGACGAGGACTACCAGGGCTCCCCCGACGACGTGCACTGCACGCGCCAGGAGATGGACTTCCTGCTGGAGGGCGCCAACACCGCCTTCGAGGGGAAGCTCACCCCGGACGACGTGGTCGGCTCCATCGGCGGACTGCGTCCGCTGGTCGGCGGCAAGGAGGGCGCGACGCTCGACATGCGGCGCGACCACCACATCAGCGTCGGCCGCACCGGCATGGTGACGGTGACCGGCGGCAAGCTCACCACCAGCCGGCACATGGGCGAGCTGGTCATCGACAAGGTGATGACGGTCCTCGGCCGCAGGGGGAAGAGCCGCACCAGCGACCTTCCGCTGCTCGGCGGCTCCGGTTACGACGCCGAGGCCGTGGCCGCGTCCGGCGGGATCGCCGCCCATCTGGGCGAGCGCTTCGGCACCGAGGCCCGCTTCGTCGGCGACCTGATCCAGGAGGACCCGACGCTGGCCGAGCCCGTCGTCGCGGGACTCCCGTACACGAAGGCCGAGGTCGTCTACGCGGCCCGCGCGGAGCTCGCCCGCTCGGTCGACGACGTCCTCTCCCGGCGGCTTCGCGCCCGGCTCTTCGCCCGCGACGCCTCCGCCGAGGCGGCGGGCGCGGTCGGCGCGATCCTCGGCCGCGAACTGAACCTCACGGAGGCCGAGGTGGAGCGTTCCGTCTCCGACTACCTCGCGGCCGTCCGTCACGAAAAGTCCGTACTCCTCGAAGGGGCAGCAGCATGATCAGCCGTCAGACCATCACCCACCCGTTCAACCGGGGCAACTACACGATCGGCGCCCCCAGTTTCGCCAAGTGGGCGCAGAACACCCCGATCGGCGACGGCGAGGCCGCGCTCCAGGTCAACCCGGTCGAGGTCCCCGACACCGTGATCGAGGCGCTGCGCGGGGCCGCGCACGCCGTGCACGTGGAGCGCGACGAGGTCGTCACCAGGACCCGTGACTGGTGGGCCGGTTCGATGATCGGCGAGACGGAGGGCCGTCCCGCGACGCCTGACGCCGTGGTCGTCGAGGCGGCCGACGCGGACCAGATCGCGGCCGTGCTGCGGATCTGCCACGAGGCGGGCATCCCGGTCACCCCGTCCGCGGGCCGCTCGAACGTCACTGGTGCGGCACTGCCCGTCTTCGGCGGCGTCGTCCTGGACGTGTGCGCGCTGAACGAGATCACCGGCTTCGACGCCGAGTCGAACGTGGTGGACGTCCAGGCCGGCATGTTCGGCGACCTCTTCGAGAAGCAGCTCCAGGAGGAGTACGGCGTCACGACCGGCCACTGGCCGTCCGCGTTCGCCGTCTCCACGGTCGGCGGCTGGATCGCCTGCCGCGGCGCCGGTCAGCTCTCGACGCGCTACGGCAAGATCGAGGACATGGTCGTGGGCGTGGACGTGATCCACGCGGACGGCACCCGCGCCACGTACGGCGACTACGCCCGCGCCGCCGTCGGCCCGGACCTGCGCCAGCTGTTCATCGGCTCCGAGGGCACCCTCGGAGTCATCGTCTCGGCCCGGCTTCGCGTCCACCCGCTGCCGGAGTACGCGAACGCCGTCGCGTTCGGCTTCGAGACCTTCGCCGAGGGCCTGGACGCCTGCCGCAAGATCATGCAGCGCGGTGCGACACCGGCCGTGCTGCGGCTGTACGACGCCCTGGAGTCGGGCACCCACTTCGGTCACCCGGAGACCAACCTCCTGCTGATCGCCGACGAGGGCGACCCGGCGATCGTGGACGCCTCGATCAAGGTGGCGGCCGAGGTCTGCTCCGCGTACGGCCCGGAGCTGGACTCCAAGGCGGTCTTCGAGCGCTGGCTGGACGAGCGGATGATCGTCGGCAAGTCCGCCGACGGCTTCAAGCCGGGTCCCGGCTTCGTCGCCGACACCCTGGAGATGGCGGCCTCCTGGGCCGACCTCCCGGTGATCTACGACGAGGTCGTCGCGGCGATCCAGTCGGTGGAGGGCACCCTGGCGGCCTCGGCCCACCAGTCCCACGCGTACACCGACGGCGCCTGCGTCTACTTCTCGCTGCGCGGCGAAGTGGCACCCGAGGCTCGGCGCGACTGGTACCGCTCGGTGTGGGACGCCGCCAACGGCGTACTCATCAGGCACCGGGCGGCACTCAGCCACCACCACGGCTGCGGACTGCTGCGCGGCCCCTACCTGGAGGAATCCCTGGGCGCGGGCTTCGCGACGCTCGTCGCGGTGAAGGCGGCCCTGGACCCGGCCGGCATTCTCAACCCTGGCAAACTGGGCCTTCCCAGCCGATTCGGTACGTCTCCGCTGAGCTGACCCAGCAGCAACGAACCCCTCCCAGTCAGGTCCGGACCCCACCATGACCCCTTCCCCGTCCCGCTCCGGCGCACCGCTCGATCCCCGGCTCACCTCGGCGTTCGCCGAGGTGCCCGTGATCGCGTCGGTCGTCGGCACCCAGCCGCTGCGGCAGTTCCTGACCGCACCGGCCAAGGTGTGCATCCTCGCCTCGTTCGCGGTGGGGCAGCTGCCCCAGGTCGTGCCGGCGCTGGCCCGGGCGGGGAAGCTCGTGTTCGTGAACGTGGACAGCAGCCCCGGTCTCGCGCAGGACCGGGGCGCGCTGGAGTTCATCAAGAACATGGGTGCGCACGGCGTGGTCAGCACCCGGCTCTCGCTCATAGAGAAGGGCCGCCCGCTCGGCCTCCTGACGATGATGAAGGTGTTCGTCACCGACCGGTCCAATCTGCGCCGCTCCACGGACGCGATCTCGCGCGGGGCGCCGGACCTGGTCGAAGTCATGCCCGCCCCGATCATCGCCCGGATGAGCGCGCAGGCCCAGCGCGCGATGTCCCCGTCGGTGGCCGCGGGCTTCGTGGAGTGCCCCGCGGACGTGGCGCTCGCGCTGGCCCTCGGGTCGGCCGCGGCCGCCACGTCCGACCCCCGCCTCTGGCATCTGCGCCGCGACCAGCTTCCGCCGGTCCCGCCGGCCGCGCTCAAGAGGCCAGTCCCACCCCAGGAGTAGTACCGACGTGACATACGTAGTCGTAGCCCGCTACCGCACCAGGCCGGGCGAGCAGGACACCGTCCTCCCGCTCCTCGACACCATGGCCGCCGCCTCCCGCCAGGAGCCCGGCAACCTCGCCTACCGGGTCCACCAGGGCACCGAGGACCCTCGCGCGATCGTGCTCTACGAGGAGTACGTGACCGAGGCCGACTTCACCGCGCACTGCGCGACCCCGCACTTCCGGGAGATCGTGCTCGGCAAGGTCGTCCCGCTCCTGGAGAGCCGCGACGTCCTGCGCTGCGCGCCCCGCGACGAGGTGACCGCGTGAGGACCCGCGCCGTGGTCCTGCGCGGGATATCGACCGCCCGGCCGTACGCGGAGACCCGTCCGGTCGAGGTGGAGGAGCTGAACCTCGGCGCCCCGCGCGAGGGTGAGGTCCTGGTCCGGGTCGCGGCCGCGTCCCTGTGCCACTCGGACCTCTCCGTCGTCAACGGCGACCGGGTCCGGCCACTGCCGATGGCCCTGGGCCACGAGGCGGTCGGCGTGGTCGAGGAGACGGGACCCGGCGTCCACCGGATCTCCCCCGGCGACCATGTCGCCCTCGTCTTCGTGCCGAGCTGCGGCTTCTGCGCCGACTGTGCGGCGGGCCGTCCCGCCCTGTGCGCGCAGGCCGCGGCGGCGAACGGGGCCGGCGCGCTGCTGCACGGCCCGTCGCTGCTGACCGACGCCTCCGGCGCCACGGTCCACCACCAGCTGGGCGTCTCGGCGTTCTCCTCGTACGCGGTGGTGGCCCAGGAGTCCGTGGTGCCGATCCCCCGCGACATCCCGTTCACCGTGGCCTCGATGTTCGGCTGCGCGGTCCTGACGGGCGCCGGCGCGGTCATCAACACGGCCGCCCTGCGCCCCGGCCAGTCGGCGGTGGTCTACGGGCTGGGCGGCGTGGGCCTTTCGGCGGTGCTCGGGGCGCGGGCGGCCGGCGCGTACCCGATCGTCGCCGTCGACCCGGTCCCGGAGAAGCGCGCACTGGCCCTGCGACTGGGCGCGACGCACACGTACGCCCCCGACGAGGCACTCGGCGCGATCCGCGAACTGACGTCGGGCGGGGCGGAGGTGGCGGTGGAGGCCGTGGGCAGCCCGAAGGTCATGGCCGAGTGCCTGGCAGCCGTGGCCCGCGGCGGCAAGGTCGTCTCGGTGGGCCTGCCCGCCCCCGACCGCGTCCTGGAGGTCCCGGCCCTGGCCTTCGCGGGCGAGGGCAAGTCCCTGCTGGGCTCGTACATGGGTGACGCGGTTCCGCGCCGGGACATCCCCCGCTTCCTGGATCTGTGGCGGGCGGGGCTGATGCCGGTGGAGGAGATGCACACCGGGACGCTCCCGCTGGACGAGGTCAACCACGCGATGGAGGAGCTGGCCTCGGGCCGGGCGATCCGTCAGGTGCTCGACACCTCGGGGCTGCTGGAGGCCTGAGCACTCTCCCGGAGGCGCCCGCCGCCCGGCGGGCGCCTCACGAGGCGCTGAGGGGTGTGCGCCGGGCGATGACCTTGCGGTGGCTGATGCGCCAGCCCCGGTCGCCCCGGACGACCGTGTCCTCGTACGTGACGCTGCCGCTGGTGCCGTCGGCGTTGATGCCGATGCCCTTGGAACGGGCCGCCACCCGGCCGTCGCCGAGGTCGGTGAGCACGATGTTCGTGACATGGTGCCCGACCGGGTTGCGTGCGCCCATGGCGAGCGCGGCGTCCCGGAAGGCGTCCACCCCGGTCAGCGATCCGTGGCCGAGGTCCGTGACGTCATAGACGATGTCGTCGGTGAACAGCTCCTCCAGCCGGTGGAGTTCGCCGTCGTCGACCAGGTGCCCGTGCAGGGCGATCAGCTCCATGACCGCCAGGCGGTCGTCGGCCTCCAGTGCCATGTGCTTCCCTTCGCCGGTCCGGACCGGCCACGACCATACGCCCGCGACGCTCAGTCCCGCGACGACGTTTCGGCGCGCTCGTACCGCAGTTCCACGACGCCGCTGCCGAAGGTCCGCGTCCCCGCGAGCCGGAGTGAGGTCATGGTGTCCGTCGACGGGAACATGGGCTTCCCCCTGCCGATGAGGACCGGGTGGACGTAGACCCAGTACTCGTCGATCAGGTCGAGCGCCGCGAAGGACGCGGCGAGGTCGGCGCCGCCGACCGCGAGATCGCCGCCGGGCTGTTCCTTCAGCGCCCTCACCTCGTCGGCGACGACGTCGTGAACGACGGTGGTGTTCCAGTCCGCACGCTCCAGCGTCCGGGAGTAGACGTACTTCGGCATGTTCCGCCAGATGACGGCGAAGTCGGCCGTCGGCCCGGCGTTGGCCGGGTCCTGGTCGGCGGTGGGCCAGAAGTCCGCCATCAGTTCGTGGACGACACGGCCGTGGAGGAAGCCGCCCATCGCGGCGATCCGCTCGTTGAAGTAGCGGTGCAGTTCGTCGTCGACCCGGTGCCAGCTGATGTCCCGGTCCGGGCCCTCGATGAAGCCGTCGAGGGAGATCGACATGGAGTAGATGATCTTTCTCATCGCGAACCTCACCGGGGAGCATCGGGAACGGGTCTGCGGAACGAAACCGACCATACCCGGCGCCGGCGCGCGAACGCGGGACCTGAGGGAACCGCTTGACGAACGGCGGGCGCACCCCGTAGGAGTCGGAGAAGGGGCGGCGCCCGGAGCCCGCCCCTTCTGCCCCGCCCCGCCCCGCCCCGCCCCGCCCCGAGGAGTTGCGCACGTGAGAGTCGGAGCGGCACGCGCCGCCGCAGTCCACTGGGTGGCCGCCCACGCCCGCTCCGCCCCCGGCTATCGCGGGGCGTACTTCAGCGGGTCGACGGTCGGCCTGCCGGACGACGCCGAGCTGGCGCCCTCGTCCGACGTCGACGTGGTGGTCGTCACGGAGGAGCCGGACCCGCCCGCCAAGCCCGGCAAACTCCGGTACGAGGAAGCCCTGTTGGAGATCACCTACGTGCCGCTGGCGGAGCTCGGCGACCCGGAGACCGTGCTGACCTCCTACCACCTGGCGGGCAGCTTCCGTGTCGACACGGTGATCGACGATCCCACCGGCGGGCTCGGCGCTCTGTACGCGTCCGTCTCACCCCGCTTCGCCGAGCGCGGCTGGGTGCGCCGCCGGTGCCTGGACGCCCGGCACCGCGTCGAGAACCGGCTCGCCGCGTTCGACGCGTCCGCCCCCTTTCACGAGCAGGTGCCGGCCTGGATGTTCCCCACCGGGGTCACCACGCACGTCCTGCTGGTCGCCGCCCTGCGCAACCCCACCGTCCGGCTGCGCTACCGCGCTGTGCGCGAAGTGCTCAGTGGGTACGGGCAGCCGGAGCTGTACCGGGAGCTGCTGGAGCTCCTCGGCTGCGCCGACGTGTCCGGGCGGCGGGTGCGGCACCATGTGGGCGAGCTGGCACGGACGTTCGACGCCACGGTCCCGGTGGCGCGCACCCCGTTCTTCTTCAGCAGCGATCTCACCGCGCAGGCTCGCCCCATCGCCGTCGACGGCAGCCTGGAGCTCCTGGACCGGGGTGAGCACCGCGAGGCGGTCTTCTGGATCGTCGCGACGTTCGCCCGCTGCCACACGGTGCTGGCCGCGGACGACCCGGCGCTGCACGCCGCGCGGCTGCCCGCGTTCGAGGCGGCCGTGGCCGAACTCACCGGAATCACCGGCACCGCGGACATCCTGGCCCGTCGCGAAGAGGTCACCCGGTTCCTGCCCCGGCTGTGGACGGCCGCCGAGGACATCCTGGTGGCCAATCCGGACATCACCGGATAGGGCCCCTGCCGCCGCGCCGCTGCCTCTGCTAATTTTCCCGCATGCCTCTTCCTCGTGCGTAGGACCCCGCACTGACCGCACCCGCTGTCCCGGGTGCGGCACTCCGGTGTCCCCGCATGCCCGCAGCGCCGCGTTCCCGCGCTGCCCTCACGAGGAATCGTCATCGTGCTCACGCCTTCTTCCGCGCCCTCGCGCGCGCCTTCGTACGCTGCTGTCCTACGGACCCCCCATGCCGCGCGCACCTTCGCCGCCGCGCTGCTGGGGCGGCTGTCGTACGGCATCGTCCCCCTCTCACTCCTGCTCGCGATCAAGGACGCCACCGGCTCGTACTCCGTCGCCGGAGGCGCCATGGCCCTGTTCGGGGCCGCGAGCGTCTCCCTCTCCCCCGCCCGCGCAGCCCTGATCGACCGGCACGGGCCGCGTCGCGTCCTGCCGCCCATGGCGGGGCTGTACGCGGCGTTGCTCACCGTGATCGCCCTGGCCACCTGGCATCCGGGTGCGCCGCCTCTCGTCCTGGGCGGGCTCGCCGTGACGGCGGGTGCCTGTACCCCGCCGCTGGGTCCGGTCATGCGGGCACTGTGGAGCGACCTCGTCCCGGACCGGGATCTGCTCCGGCGCGCGTACAGCCTGGACGGTGTCGCCGAGGAACTGCTGTACGTCACCGGCCCGTTGCTGGTCGGTGTGATCGTGCGGGCGGGCCGGCCCGCGGCCGGTGTGCTGGCCGGCGCCGCGCTGGTGTTCGTGGGTGCGGTGGCACTGGTGTCGTCGCCGGCCGTGTCCCGCGAGCGCGAGGCGCATGCTCCGGCCGGTGCGCCCGCCGCGCCCCGGCTGCGGCTGCACGGCGTCGCAGCCCTGCGGCACGCGGTGCTGGTGACGGCCGCCGTGGGTCTGTGTCTCGGGGCGCTCGATCTGCTGGTGGTGGCCTTCACGGAACGGCTCCAGCAGCCGGCCGCCGTGTCCTGGGTGCTGGCCGCGCTCTCGGCCGGGAGCGCCGTCGGCGGGCTGGTCCACGGGGCGGTCCGGTGGAAGTCCGCGAGCCGGGTGCGACTGCCGGTGACGGCCGCGGCGCTGGGCGCGGCGCTGATGGCGGCCGGGGTGTCACCGCATCTGTACGTCTTGATCGCGACGGCCGCGGTCGCCGGGCTCTTCGTGGCCCCGGCGCTCACGACCGCGTACCTGATCGCCGACGAGTCCGTGGACGCCGGCCGGCGCACCCAGGCGGGCGCCTGGGTCAATACGGCGTTCAACGCCGGTTCCTCGGGCGGCACCGCCGCGGTCGGACTGCTCGTGGACCGGCTGCCGCTTCCGCTGTGTTTCGCGCTGGCGGCGGCTCCGGCGCTGGTGTGCGGGGCGGCCGTGACGCGGGCCGGGGCCCGCGGCCGCCGGGCGGCGGGAGCGGAGGCCCCGGACGCGGTCAGCGGAGCTTGATCGCGCCGCCGTCGGCCATCAGGGTCTGGCCGGTGATGTAACGGGCGTCGTCGCTCGCCAGGAACGCGACGACGGGGGCGACGTCCGTGCGCGGGTCACCGAAGCGGCCGAGCGGGACCTTGGCGGCGGAGAGGGCGTACTGCTCGGGATTGGCCTCGGCCCAGGCGGCGACGCCTGCGGTCCTCGCCATCGGCGCGACGACGTTGACCCGGATCTGGTCGGCCGCCCACTCGTTGGCGACGACCCGGCTCAGTCCGCGGATCGCTTCCTTCGCGGCGGCGTACGACGCCTGGTTCGGCTGTCCGTCGATGCCCGCGCCCGATCCGAAGTTGATCACCGCGCCCTGGCTCCTGCGGAGCTCGGGGTAAGCGGCAAGCATGAAGTTGCGGGTGGCGAAGAGGCCGGAGTCGAGGGCGAGCTTCCAGTCGTCCTCGGTCTGCTCGGTGAAGGGCCGAACGCGTGAGGCACTGGCGTTGTTCACCAGGATGTCCAGCCCGCCGAAGCGCTCGACGGCCGTGGCCACCGCCCGGTCGGCGACCGCCCGGTCGGAGACGTCGCCCCGGAGGAACGCCACCGCGCCACCGAGGTCGGCCACGACGGCGTCGCCCGCCTCCTGCTGGAGGTCGACGACCACGACCCGGGCGCCGCGCTCGACGAAGACCCGGGTGACGGCCTCGCCGATCCCCGACGCTCCTCCGGTGACGACGGCGACCTTGTTCTCCAGTGTCATTGCGCTGTACCTCCGACTCGCTGTTTCCGGCGCCGCGGCCCCTGCCCCACGCCTTCCATATGCACCATACATTCTTTATGTATGGTGCATATCAATCAGCGAGCCAGGAATCCCAGACCGCGGTCAGCTCCGCCTCGACGGCCGGGGCGACCGTGTCCAGCAGCCGCACCTGCGCGCCCGGGCCCGCCAGGTCGGCGCGATAGGGGTGCGGCGGGCCCGCCGGGGTCGCGCCGAGTGCGGTGACGGCGCCGACGACGCGGTGGGGACCCAGAACGCCCGGCAGTTCGCGCAGTCCGGGGTCGGTCAGGTCGAGGTCCTCGACAAGGAGTTCCCGGCCGTCGTACGTCACCCGGGTGGTGGCCCGCAGGCTCCCGCCGCGTTCGCCCGACCGGCCGAGGACCAGGGTGTCGCGCCACAGCATCCGGGCCCCGGCGGCCAGCCGCGCATCCATCGCGCGGACGACGTCCGCACCGCCTGACACGACGAACGGGAGTCCCTTCCAGAGGAGTTCACCTCCCTCGGCGATGTCGACACGGGCCTGCCAGCGGGAGCTTCCGCCCCGGTGGTCGTAGGCGACGAGACCGGCCGGCTCGACGAGCTCCAGGCGCGCGCCCGGGCCGACCGAGATCCGCAGACCGAGGTCGTCGCCGGCCAGCAGCCCGGCCCGGGTGCCGACCAACGCGATCCGCATCCGGTCCTGCTCCGGCATCAGGGGGCGGGGCGCGAGGAACGCGCCGGGCCTCAGCTCTCGCGCCAGATGGCGGCCCGAGGGGTCCCGCTCGACGGCGACGACGGTCGGTTCGTTCACGGGTGGCTGTGGCTGTGGGGCGCCATCGGGCCGGGGTCGGTGGGGACATGGGAGCCGGCGCGGTGGCGGGTGAGCAAGGACCGTACCCAGTCGGCGAGTTCGGCGATGGAGGCCGGGTCCTTCTTCGAGAGGGCGAGCACCGGAAGTCCGCCGCGGGCCGATTCGGCATCGGCGACCATGGCGGCCACGTCCACCTCCACGTGGGGCGCGAGGTCGGTCTTGTTGATGATCAGGAGGTCGGCGCCGGTGATGCCGGGCCCGCCCTTGCGGGCCACGTCGCCACCGCCGGCGACGTCGATGCAGAACAGCTGCGCGTCGGCGAGAGCCGGGCTGAACGTGGCGGTGAGGTTGTCGCCGCCGCTCTCGATGAGGACCAGGTCCAGCGGTCCGTACGCCTCCTCCAGATCCTCGACGGCGTCCAGGTTGGCGCTGACGTCGTCGCGGATCGCGGTGTGCGGGCAGGCACCGGTCTCGACGGCGCGAATGCGTTCGGTGGGCAGGACGCCCGCCGAGCGCAGGAAGCGGGCGTCCTCGTCGGTGTAGATGTCGTTGGTGACGACCGCCATGGAGAGTTCGCCGGCGAGCTCGCGGCACAGGGTGGCCAGGATCGAGCTCTTTCCGGTGCCGACCGGCCCTGCGACGCCGAGGCGCAGAGCGCGGGGCTGGTTGAGCGGCTCGTGGAAGTGCGGGTTGGGGTGCTGCGCGGGGGTGGTGTCGTTGTCAGGCAAGGAAGAGTCTCCGTTCGCGTCGTGCGTGTTCGAGCGCCCACTGTTCGGTGAGCGGGGCCGTACGGGCCGGCAGTCGGTCCGGACTCCGTACGGCGAGGGCGGCGGTCACCGCCAGGGCCGCGTCGGGTTCGGCGGCGAGGATCCAGGCGACCGAGTCCAGCGGGTCGCCCGGCAGGAGTTTCAGGGCGGCGGAGGCGACGGTCTGGAGTTCGTCGTAGACGACGGCGTGCGCCAGTTCCTCCTCGGTGACCTCCAGTACGGCTCCGAGCGCGCCGAGCGTGACCGGCCGCAGGGGCCGGGGGCTCAGGGTGGCCAGTGCGGTGACCGCCGGGTGGTCGGGGGCCAGCCGGCGGGCCAGCCTGTGCACGCCCCGGCCGAGCGCCGCCGACACCTCGCGCTGGGGGGCGGCGGGGGTCCGCGCCGCGAGGGCCTGCTGCAGGGGTTCGTAGTCGACGTGCTCCCGGCCGGCGGCCCGCAGCGCGAGGACGGCGGCGGCCGCCTCGGTGACGGCGGTGGTGTGGAGCCGGGCCTTCAGCAGCGCCGGGATCCGGTCGCGGGTGAGGCCTGCGGCCACAGCCGGTTCGAGTCCCGCGCTGTACGTGTACGCGCCGACCGGGAGCCGCCCGTCGCCGAGCAGGAGAGAGGCCAGGGAAGCCATCAGAACATGGAGTACCGCTGGGTCAGCGGCAGTTCGGTGGCGGGCGACGGCTCGACGAGCTCCCCGTCGATGCGGATGGCGAAGGTCTCCGGGTCGACCTCGATGACAGGGAGCGCGGTGTTGTTCGGCAGATCGGCCTTGGTGAGGTGGCGGGTGGGGCGCACGGCGACCAGTTCCCGCACGAGTCCGAGGCGTTCGGCCAGACCGTCGGCCAGGGCGGCCGGGGCGACGAAGCTGACGGACAGGTGCGGGGCGGCCTCGGCGGCCGCGGTGGGGCGCAGCAGCACGGGCTGGGTGCTGGGGATCGCCGCGTTGGCGTCGCCGAGGGGTGCGTACACCACCATGCCGCCCTTGATGACGGCGGCAGGGCGGATCCCGAAGAAGGCGGGGTCCCAGAGCACCAGGTCGGCGAGCTTGCCCGGTTCGACGGAGCCGACGACGTGGTCGATGCCATGGGCGACGGCGGGGCAGATCGTGTACTTGGCGACGTAGCGGCGGGCGCGTTCGTTGTCGGCGGGCAGGGCGCTGCCGCGGTCACCGAAGCGCTGCTTCATGACGTGGGCGACCTGCCAGGTGCGGCAGATGACCTCTCCGATGCGGCCCATGGCCTGGGCGTCGGACGAGGTGATGGAGAGGGCACCGATGTCGTGGAGGATGTCCTCGGCCGCGATGGTGGTGGCCCGGATGCGGGACTCGGCGAAGGCGAGGTCCTCGGGGACCCGCGGGTTGAGGTGGTGGCAGACCATCAGCATGTCGAGGTGTTCGTCGACGGTGTTGACGGTGTGCGGGAGCGTCGGGTTGGTCGACGCCGGGAGGATGTTGGGGTGGGAGGCCACGGTGATGATGTCGGGTGCGTGGCCGCCGCCGGCGCCCTCGGCGTGGAAGACGTGGATGCCGCGGCCGGCGATGGCGTCGAGGGTCCCCTCGACGTAGCCGGCCTCGTTGAGGCTGTCGCCGTGCAGGGCGACCTGGAGGCCGTAGGTGTCGGCGGCCCTCAGTGCGGCGTCGATGGCGGCGGGGGTGGCACCCCAGTCCTCGTGGACCTTGTAGCCGCCCGCTCCGCCGAGCGCCGCCTCGCGCAGGGCCTCCTCGCCGACGGTGGAGCCCTTGCCGAAGAGCATGACGTTGAGCGGGACGCGGTCCAGGGACCGGTGCATCATCGCGAGGTTCCAGGCGCCGGGGGTGACCGTGGTGGCCTTGGACCCCTCGGTGGCTCCGGTGCCGCCGCCGATGACGGTCGTGGTGCCGGTGGCCAGGGCCTCGTGCAGGGTCTCCGGCATGAGGAAGTGGACGTGGGTGTCGACGGCCCCGGCGGTGAGGATGCGGCCCTCGCCGGAGACGACGTCGGTGCCGGGCCCGATGACGAGGTCCGGGTGGACCCCGTCGGCGATGTCGGGGTTGCCGGAGCGGCCGAGGGCGACGATCCGGCCAGCCCGGATACCTACGTCGGTCTTGACGACGCCCCAGTGGTCGAGGACCACGACGTTGGTGATGACGAGGTCGAGGGCGCCCTCGGCGCGCGAGGTGGTCGCCTGGGCCATGGATTCACGGATGGACTTGCCGCCGCCGAAGACGGCCTCTTCGCCGCCGAAGCAGCGGTCCTCCTCGACCTCGATCCAGAGGTCGGTGTCGGCGAGCCGGACGCGGTCACCGGTGGTGGGTCCGTAGAGCGCCGCATAGGCGGCGCGGGTCAGTTGTGCCATGTCACACGGCCTCCTTCACTGTGGTGCCGGCCCCCGGCCCGGCGGGGACGACGATGCCGGGCACCGTCCCGCGGCCGCCGAGCGCGACGAGGGTGGTCTCCGCACCGACGCCGGGCTCGAAGCGCAGCGACGTACCGGAGGGAATATCGAGCCGGAATCCCCTCGCCGACGGACGGTCGAAGGAAAGTGCGGGATTCACGTCGAAGAAATGGAAATGGGATCCGATCTGAATGGGACGATCCCCGTCGTTGACCACGGTGAGCTTAATCTTCCGGCGGTCGGAATTGATGTGCAGGATGCCGGATCCGGTCCGGATCTCGCCGGGGATCACGGGATCGGCGAGGTGATCGTGACGAGCTTGCGCCCGTCGGGGAAGGTCGCCTCGACCTGGACGTCATGCAGCATCTCCGGGACGCCTTCGAGCACGTCAGCGCGGGTGAGGACGGATCGGCCCGCGGTCATGAGGTCGGCGACGCGAGCCCCTTCGCGAGCCCGTTCCATCGCCCAGCAGGCGAGCAGCGCGACGGCCTCGGGGTAGTTGAGGCGCACGCCCCGCGCCCGCCGGTCACGGGCGACCATTCCGGCAACACTCAGCAGCAATTTCTCCGTGTCGGACGGAGTCAGAAACATGGGAAACCTCCATGGCGGCAGTCCACGGAATTCCCGGAATCGCCTCGGCCACCTTCCTCTTATAAGCCTCCGGGTGGCGCCGTGGCAACTTCCACCGCACCGCAAAAAGTCCCTTTCTGGCGTTATCACCTGCCATATACGGGCAAAGCAGGCAAATTTTGATGATCAAAGAGGAGACGGAAAGGCGGGCCCGGACGGCCCCGGGGGTGCCCACGGCTACTTCCTCAACGCCTTCAGCCTGGGCGTCTATCCGGAGCTGGTGCGGACCCGCGAGCGCTGGGC
>NZ_JBEOVJ010000085.1:0-35964 GCF_040295435.1 Streptomyces sp. NPDC002809 | reverse complement strand
GCGCCGTTCGTCGCGCGGCCTCGCGCGTCCCGGACGCGTAGGCTCCCCGGCGGGCGGGCGCCGCCGCGGCCCGGCCCCCCCCCCACCGAAAGGGGTGAACCGGCGTAACTTTCCCACCCCGGTGGCGTTCTGTCGCGCTATGGAAGCGGCAGGTCACCCGCCGTCAGGCTGCGGCCAGCTCCTTGCGGGCCGCGCGGCGCACCGCCGCAAGGGCGGGATCGAGCGCCGGCACGGCGGCCAGCAGCTGCCGGGTGTACGGGTCGCGGGGGTCCGCGTACACCTGCTCCACCGGGCCCTCCTCCACGATCCGGCCCCGTCTCATGACGGCGACCCGGTCACTCACCTGCCGTACGACAGCGAGGTCGTGGGCGATGAAGACCAGGGCGAGCCCCAGCTCCCGCTGCAGTTCCGACAGCAGGGCGGTCACCTGTGCCTGGGTCGTCACGTCGAGCGCGGAGACCGCCTCGTCGCAGACGATGAGTTCGGGTTCGGCGGCCAGGGCGCGCGCGATTCCGACGCGTTGGCGCTGGCCGCCGCTGAACTCGTGCGGATAGCGGTCGTACTGTTCCGGGTCGAGACCGACACGCTCCAGCAGATCCCGTACGCGCGCCCTGATCACGTCCTCGTCGCGCTCCCCGCCGGCCCGCAGCGGATCGGCGACCGACTCACCGACGGAGCGGCGCGGATTGAGCGAGGAGACCGGGTCCTGGAAGACCATCTGCACCCGGGCCGCCCGGCCGAGCCGGCCGGACGTGGGTTCCAGCAGGCCGACGAGCATCCGCCCCAGGGTGGTCTTGCCGCTGCCGCTCTCGCCGACGATGCCGAGCGTCTCGCCGCGCCGGACGGTGAGGGAGACCCCGTCGACGGCGGCCAGGGCGGACTTCCCCCGGCCGAACACCTGCCGCACCTCCTCGGCCTCGACCAGCACCTCGGCCTCGGCGTGCGCCGCGCCCGCGGTCGCGGCGGCAGGGCCGCCCGGCCCGGGGCCGATGCGCGGCACTGCTGACAGCAGCGCCTTCGTGTACGGCTCGCGGGGCGCGCCGAGCACCTCGGCCACCGGCCCGCGTTCCACGGCGAGGCCAGACCGCATGACGAGCACCTCGTCCACCGACTCCGCCGCCACTCCCACGTCATGGGTGACCAGGAGCAGTCCCATGCCCGTCTCGCGGCGCAGATCGTGCAGCAGGTCGAGGATCTGGGCCTGGACGGTGACGTCGAGCGCGGTCGTCGGCTCGTCGGCGATCAACAGCTGGGGCTCGCAGGCCAGCGCCATCGCGATCAGCGCCCGCTGGCGCATGCCGCCGGAGAACTCGTGCGGACGGGACCGGGAGCGGCGCACCGCGTCGGGAATCCCGACCCGGTCCAGCACCTCCACGGCGCGGGCCCGCGCCGCCCGCCGGGTGACGCGGTGGTGGACGCGGTACACCTGGGCGATCTGGTCGCCGACCGCGTAGTACGGGTCCAGCGAGGAGAGCGGGTCCTGGAAGACCATCGCGGCCTTCGCACCGCGCAGCCCGCGCAGTTCCGCGTCGCCGGCGGCCTGGACGTCCACGCCGGCGACCCGGATCGAGCCGCCGACCTTCGCACCGGTCCCCCGGTGCAGGCCGAGCAGCGCGTAGGCCGAGGCGCTCTTGCCGGAGCCGGACTCACCGACGACGCCGAGCGCGCCGCCGGCCTCCAGTGAGAACGACAGTCCGCGCACCGCGTGCACGTCGCCGAAGGAGATCGAGAGATCGGTGACCTCGACGAGACTCATGACAGCACCACCCGTCGGTCGGCCATCGCCTGGAGGATGTCCGCGACGGCATTGGCGAGGACGACGAAGAATCCGGTGACGAGCACCAGACCGACGACGACCGGAAGGTCCACCTGCTTGACGGCCTCGACGAGTTCGCGGCCGACGCCCGGTATCCCGAAGAGCGACTCGGTGAGCACGGCGCCGCCGAACATCGAGCCGACGTCGAGTGCGCCCAGCGCGATCACAGGGGCCAGCGCCCCGCGCAGCGCGTGCCGTCCGACGATCGTGCGCTCGCTGACGCCGTACGCCCTGAAGGTGCGTACATGGTCCTCGGCCAGTGTCTCCAGCATCGAGGCCCGGGTCATCCGGGCGTACGGGGCGGCGGAGATGAGCGCGAGCGAGATCCAGGGCAGCAGCAGGTTCCAGGCCCACTGCTCCGGGTTCTCGGTGAAGGGGACGTAGTCCGGGAAGGGCAGGATCTGGAGCGCCGTGACGCAGATGATGATCAGCAGCAGGCCGATCACGAAGACGGGCGTGGCCATGCCGGCCAGGGTGATCCCGGTGAGGATGCGTTCGGTGACGCGGCCTCGCCGCCACACCGAGAGCAGTCCGGTACCGACCCCGAGCACCATCCACAGGACGAACGCGCCGACGGCGAGCGAGGCGGTGGCGGGCAGCTTGGCGAGGATCAGCTGGGTGACCTGCTGACCGCTCTGGTACGAGAGTCCCAGGCACGGGGCCTGGCAGTGCACCACACCGGTTCCGGTGGAGTAGTCGCGGCCCGCGACCAGGCTCTGGAGGAAGTGCGCGTACTGCACGTACACCGGGTCACCGAGGCGCAGTTGCTCGCTGACCTGGGCGACCTGCGCGGGCGAGCAGCGCGGTCCGCAGGCTATCTGTGCGACGTCGCCCGGGGCGACGTAGAAGGCGGCGTAGACGACGACGCTCAGGGCGAGGAGGACGAACAGCGCCCCGCCGAGGCGTCGCAGCAGGAACCCGCTCATGCTCCGGCCTCCTTCTTGCGTCCGGTGCCGATCCGCAGCCGGGAGGCGGCGCGGGGGTCGAGCGCGGTGCGCACGCCCTCACCGAGGACGGTGAGCGCCAGCACGGTGACGAACAGCAGCAGGGCCGGGATGAGCAGATAGGTGGGCGCCGCCTGGTACCAGGTGTCGGCGTCGCTGAGCATCTGTCCCCAGGACGGCGTGGGCGGCTTGATGCCGACGCCGAGGAAGGACAGGGCCGCCTCGACGACGATGTTGCCGGGGAAGAGCAGGACGGCGTACGTGATGACGGGCGCGGCCAGCGCGGGCAGCAGTTCGCGCCGGGCGATCTGCCAGGAGCCCCAGCCGCTGAGCCGGGCGGCCGCGACGTGGTCGCGCGACTTGAGGGACAGCGTCTGGGCGCGCACGATCTTCGAGATGCCGGACCAGCCCACCAGGCCGACGATCACGGAGATCAGCACCGGGCGGGGGAAGCCCGCCGGGACGACGGCGAGCGCGCCGAGCGCGGTCACCATGACCGGGAGGGCGACCACGACGTCGGTGACGCGGCTCAGCGCCTGGTCGACGAAGCGGTTGCCGAGGCCGGCCGAGAGGCCGACGAAGACACCGATGGCCACCTGGAGCAGGGTCGCCCCGAGCGCGACGCCGAGCGAGACACGGGCGCCGTACGCGACGCGGGCGAACAGGTCGCGTCCGGTGAGCGGTTCGACGCCGAGCCAGTGCTCGGCGCTGATCCCGCCGAAGGAGCCGAGCGGCACCCCGCCGGTGGCGGAGTCGACGAGATCGGGGTGGTACGTGGTGGGGTTCTGGCCCTCGATGCCCGTGAGGAGGGGGGCGGCGAGCGCGAGGAGGACCAGCAGGGCGAAGACGGCCGCCGCCACGAGGGCGGCGCGGCGGGCGCGCAGCCGCCGCCAGAACGGATGGGCCCCGGAGGCGGGGGCCGCGACGGCCCCCGCCTCCTTGACCAGCAGTGCTTCGGCCATGGTTACTTGACCGCGACCTGCGAGATGTCGAGTACGCCGGTCCAGTCGCTGATCACGACGTTCTTGACGGACTCGCCGTACAGGCGCTTGTAGACCGGGTGGAACAGCGGCACGGTCAGCGCCTGCTCACCGACCTTCTTGTCGAGCGCGCCCCAGCGCTCGGCGGCGGCGCTCAGGTCCGTCAGCTTGTTGATCTCGTCGATCTCCTTGTTGACCGCGGGGTCGTTCAGCTGGGCGGAGTTGAAGTTGTACCCGGCCTTGACGATCTGGCGTCCGTCGAAGATCGGGGCGAAGAACGGACCGCCGGAGGGCCAGTCGGCACCCCAGCCGCCGAGGAAGAAGCCCGGCTCGGTCTTCACGTTGTAGACCGTGTCCGAGTAGGCGTTGTCCTCCAGGCCCTGGAGCTTGACGGTGATGCCGGCCTTCTTGAGCGCCTCCTGGAGCGCGGTGGCGATCTCCGGGCTGGTCTCGAAGTTCTTGTCGTTGTTGTGGGTGAGGGTGACCGTCAGGCCGTTGGCGTAGCCGGCCTCCTTCAGCAGCTCCTTGGCCTTGGCCGCGTTGCCGGACTTACCGGCCGGGAAGGCGTCGTACGGCGTGTAGCCGAAGGATGCCTGGTCGGGCAGGAAGGTGGTGGCGGGCTCGGCGAGCGAGGAGCCGCCCGCGGCGTTGACCACGGAGGTGCGGTCGACGGCGTACGAGATGGCCTGTCGCACCTTCGGGTTGTCGAAGGGCTTCACCTTCGGGTTGAAGGCGATGTAGTTCGTGTAGCCGAAGTGGCCGGTGCCGACCCTGGCGGCGAGCTTCTTGTCGCCGCTGACCTTGGCGAGCTCGGCCGGGCCGAGGTTGGTGTCGGTGGTGACGGCCGCGGCGTCGGCGCCCTGCGAGGCGGACAGCCGCTGGTTGATGACGGCGGAGTCGAGACCGGAGCGGACGTCGATCCTGTCGGGATAGGCCTTGCGCTCCTCGTCGGTGGTGGCCGACCAGTAGGTGTTGCGTTCCAGGACGAGGCGTTCGCCGTCGCCCTCGTTCTTGACGACCTTGTACGGACCGGAGGAGAGCGGGTGCTCCTCGTACTTCGTACCGGTGTCCTTGGCCTTCGGAACCGGGGTGGTCTGGGTCTGCGTGGCCAGGAAGGGGAACTCGCCCTCGGGCTTGTTGAGGTGGAAGACGATGGTCTTCGCGTCGGGCGTCTCGATCGAGTCGAGGCCCTTCTTGTCCTTGTACGGGCCCTGGTAGTCGGCCCCGCCGATCAGCCAGTCACGCAGGTAGGGCGCGCCGCCGGAGAGCTCGGCGGCGAAGGAGCGCTCGATGCCGTACTTGATGTCGGCACTCGTGATCGCCGTGCCGTCCTCGTACTTGATGCCGTCCTTGAGGGTGTACGTCCAGACGGTGGCGTTCTTGCTGGGCGTGCCCAGGTCGGTCGCCAGGTCGGGGACGACCTTCGAGCCCGCCGCGCCGTCCTCCCGGTTGCGGGTGGTGAGGGTGCGGAAGACGAGGGAGGGGACGTTGCCGCCGCCGGAGGTGTAGAGCCGCGCGGGGTCGAAGTCCTCCTGCGGGCTGCTGTTGAGGACGGTGAGCGTGCCGCCCTTCTTGGGCGCGCCCGCTGCGCCGGAGGTGCCGTCGCTGCCCTTGCTGCTGCCCTCGGGCCCGCAGGCCGCGGCGCCCGCGGCCACGAGGAGTACTGCGGCGGCCGCTGCTACGCGGCGCGATATGACGGACGGATGACGCATCGGAAGATGACCTCTCGGAGTACTGCCTGAATGAAGGAAACAGAAAGCTGTTCCGCGCAGGCGGCGACGAGAGGCATGTGCACACAACCGGTCATGACGGGTGAAGGTGACCGGAACACCGGAACTGCCGCGCCTGCGGACGGAGTACGCCTGGGCGCGGCAGTCGGGAAGGGGCGGTCCGGGCCATCAGGGCTCGGACGGCGGGCCGACGCGCACGCGGGCAGGCGTCAGCAACAGTCGATGTCGGCGACGCTGTGCCCGGTCACGCCGATGAGCGCCAGCTCAATGGCGGCGCGATCGGAGGTGACGAGGCTGCGTGACATGCCGAGAAATATCGGTCACGGCCTGCCCGATGTCAACGCGATATGAGACGACCATCTCACAATGCGGACAGCCCCTCGGGGAGGGAGCCCCGCCGGCCGCCCCCAGGACTCTCCCCCGAGTGGCCGGACGACCGCCCCCGCGAGCCCGGGCCCGGCTCAACCCTTCGGGTACACCCAGGGGTTGGGGCGGCACTTGATGCCGTTGACATCGAGCGACTTGGTCTGCTGCTGCATCACCGGAGCGAGGGCACCCTTCGTGCCGCAGCTCACATGATTGTGACCCAGCCGATGGCCGACCTCGTGGTTGATCAGCATCTGGCGATAGGCGAAGAGCTTGTCCGGCCCGAAGGTGGCAGAGCCCTGGGCCCAGCGGTAGGCGTTGATCATGACGCGCTCGGTGGCGGCGGAGTCGCAGGACACGTTGTCCTCCAACGTGTCCAGACCCGACTTCTCGCACCAGGTTCCCGTGGTCCCCGGACTGGCCAGCGTGATGACGAAATCCGGCTCCCCGGTGGAAATCCGTTCGAAGGTCATGTCGCCGCCGTGCGCCCAACTCCGGTCATCATTCAGAGTTTTCTGTACCGCCTCGGCAAAGAGCGCGGAGTCGAGCCCGAGCCCCTTCTCGACATCGATCCGGTAGCGGTACCTGTGCCCCTTGCCCGGGGCCTTCGCCGTGCCGGCGACCGCATCGAACTTCCCCGAAGCGGTCAGCTTCGGCGCCAGCGGATAGGCCTTGGCCATTTTCTGCTCGTACGAAAGGGGCTTGACGACCGCCGCCTCCGGGGCGGGCGTCGTCCGGCCGTCCGAGCGGGAGGCATCGCCTTCGCCCCGGTCCACGCCCGCGGCCTGCGCGGCGCCGGCCGGGCTTCCGCTGTCGTGGGCGACCTGGCCGGCCACGACCACCGCGAGCACGGTCGTCACCGCGGCCGCGGCGATGCCGGTGAAGGTGCGGCCCTTGCCGCCCCTGCCGTCCTTGGCGCCCTTGCCGCTCCCGCTGTCCTCGGCGGGAGCCTCCGCGGCCTCCTCCGCAGCCGGCGGGCGTTCGTCCCACTCGGTGACGGAGCGGTACGGATCCGCCGGTCCTGAACGAGTCGCAGCCGGCCCACGGGGTGCCGGTGCGGCGGGCGAGCTGTCGAAGGCCTCGACGAACTCGCGCCGTGGCCCCGGCACCAGCGGCCTGGTGGCGGTGCCCTGCGCGTTCCGCGGCGCCTGCGGACTCCGCGACCGTCCCGGCGCCTGGGCCTGGTTGCCGATGCGGCCGCCCGGTCCCGCGCCGTGCGGCGGGGCCGGCCGTTCGTCGTGCCGTCCGGCGGGCCCGGCCCCCCAGCCGCCGCCCGGTTCACGCTGTTCGGGATGACCGCCGCGCACCTGGGGCGCGCCCTGGAACGGGGTGTGGCCCTCGGTGCCGGGAGCCGCGTCGCCCGGCCGTCTGCGCCGGCCGCTGCCGGCGGCGGGCCGGGCGCCCTCGCCCCCCGATTCCGCGTCCGCTTCCGCGTTCGCCCCGTCCGGCCCGGTCTCGGGCGCCCTGGGCGCAGGGCCCTTTCGGCTGTGTCGTCCCACGCCCCGGATCAGCTCCCGCCGCATTCGTCGAGCAGTTCCCGGAACGCCTGGGCGACCGCTTCCGGGTACTCCATCATCGCCACGTGCCCGGCGTCGGGCAGTGTCAGCAGTCGCGCATCGCGGAAGGCCGCGGACGCCCTGCGTGCCATCCGGTGCGAGACGAGCCTGTCCCGTCCGCCGTACACGAGCTGGGTCGGCGCGAGCACCCGCTCGGCCTGGCGCCACAGCCCGTGCTGACCCCCCAGTGTGTACGCGTCGACGATGCCACGTGCCGAGCGCGCCATCGCGTCCCAGAAGTACGGCAGCGCCAGCCGCCGCTCCATTTCGGCCACCGCGTTGCGGAAGCCCTCCGCGGAGACACGTGCCGGATCGCCGTAACAGAGTGCCATGACTCCGCGGGTGCGTTCTTCCGCGCTCCAGTCCCGGGTCATCCGGGCGAACAGGGACACGATGCCCGGCACGGCGAGCAGCGCGGTCGGCGCGGCCGACAACTGCACCCGGATCTCGGGGAGCGCGGGCGAGATCAGGGTGAGGGTGCGCACCAGGTCGGGACGGACCGCGGCGACCCGCGTCGCGACCGCCCCGCCCAGGGAGTTGCCGAACAGGTGGACGGGGCCGCGCTCCCCCGCGTCGAGGAAGCGGATCACCGCACGGGCGTGCCCGGTGACCGAGTAGTTGCCGTCGTCCGGCGGCGGGGAGTCCCCGAAACCGGGCAGGTCCAGCGCCTCGCTGTCCAGCACGTCCTGGAGCAGCGGCATCAGCGCGGTCCAGTTCTGCGAGGAGCCGCCGAGCCCGTGCACGAAGAGCGCGGGCGGCAGTCCGGTCCGCCCCGGCGGACGCGATCGGACGGTCAGCGTCAGCCCGGGCAGCGTGACGGAGCGAAGCCTCTCCCCCTCCGCGACCCTGACGGCGCTCACCGCGGGGGCCACCGCTGCGGCGGCGGCACGGACTCCCGGCAGCTCGGTCGAAGACATGCGGCAATGTTACGAGACGATCACACCGTGGTTCATGTGTTCGCCATCACAGACCGCATGGCGGCTTCGGGGGGTAGCTCCTAGGCTCGGAGCAAGGAAGGGAGTCACCATGACGGTCGACCCCAGTGACCCGGATACCTTCGAGGACGTCCAGCCGGACGAACGCAGCCAGGAGGCACCCGACGCCGACGCTGCCGAGCAGCAGGCGGATCTTCATCCGCATGACGACGAACCGCTGGAGGACGTCGACCGGGACCGCGCGAACGAGGCGGATGCGGCGGAGCAGGCCCGCGTCGTCCCACAGGATGAGGACGATTACCGCTGATACGCCCCGCTATGCGGCAGGGGGTGCGGAAACTGCGGCTACCGCAGTCGTCCGGTCCGTGAAATTCTGCGTCCGCGCCGCGCATACCCGGGTTACCCAAAAGTACGATGTCGGTATGGCGCAGCGTGCACGGAACTGCTGGGTCCGATCACAATTTTGGGAGGCGGCGTGACAGCCATCGAGCAGACCGAGGCGGCGCGCCCGCGGGGCACTCGTTTGCCCCGCCGCGCCCGACGCAATCAGCTACTGGGGGCCGCCCAGGAAGTCTTCGTCGCACAGGGGTACCACTCCGCGGCGATGGACGACATCGCGGAGCGGGCCGGCGTCAGCAAGCCGGTGCTCTACCAGCACTTCCCGGGCAAGCTGGAGCTCTATCTGGCCCTGCTCGACCAGCACTGCGAGTCGCTGCTCCTCGCGGTGCGCACGGCGCTGGCGTCGACCACCGACAACAAGCTGCGTGTGGCAGCGACGATGGACGCCTACTTCGCGTACGTCGAGGACGAGGGCGGCGCCTTCCGGCTGGTCTTCGAGTCCGACCTCACCAACGAGCCCGCCGTGCGCGAGCGGGTCGACCGGGTCTCGCTCCAGTGCGCCGAGGCGATCTCCGACGTGATCGCGGGTGACACCGGGCTGTCCAAGGACGAGTCCATGCTGCTCGCGGTCGGGCTCGGCGGGGTGTCGCAGGTGGTCGCCCGCTACTGGCTCTCCAGCCGGTCCACCATCCCGCGTGACACGGCGGTGCAGCTCCTCACCTCGCTGGCCTGGCGGGGCATCGCGGGCTTCCCGCTGCACGGCCTCGACCAGCACTGAGCGGGGCGGCCCGCGCCGTGTTCGCTGCGGGCGTTGCCCGCGGAACCCTGCCCGGTCCCCTCAGCGGGCTAATGTGTGCTGCGTACGGCGCGGTTCACCGCGCAGGGACTGACCGTCGGAGGGACATAGCCGTGGAGGTCAAGATCGGGGTGCAGCACACGCCCCGGGAGATCGTTCTGGAGAGCGGGCTTTCCGCCGAAGAGGTCGAGAGCGCGGTTTCCGAGGCTCTCGCCGGCAAGGCGCAGCTGCTCAGCCTCACGGACGAGAAGGGCCGCAAGGTCCTGGTGCCGGCCGACCGGATCGCCTACGTGGAGATCGGCGAGCCGAGCACGCGACGGGTGGGGTTCGGC
This sequence comes from Streptomyces sp. NPDC002809, assembly GCF_040295435.1. Classification (NCBI taxonomy): domain Bacteria; kingdom Bacillati; phylum Actinomycetota; class Actinomycetes; order Kitasatosporales; family Streptomycetaceae; genus Streptomyces; species Streptomyces sp. NPDC002809. The sequence goes on along the minus strand of NZ_JBEOVJ010000085.1, from coordinate 26,170 downwards.
GCGCTGTAGAACCTGTCCCCGGACAGGCTCTCCCGGCACGCCCGGACGCGGAGACCGTGGAAGCGGCCCGGTGGGGAATTCCCCGCCGGGCCGCTTTCCGTCGTGCCGCGGACAGTGGGGCGGCCCGCTTCACCGGGACGCCCGTTCCTGTCACCGGGACGCCCGTTTCTGTGAAGCGGCTGAGCGAAGCCTGTCCGCAGGAGGGTTGTCCTCCGCTGCCCGGGGGTAGTACCGCCTACAACCGTTTGCCCGCCCCCGCACCTGCGAGGTGATCGCCTGTGATCTTGGAAACCCTGGGCTCCGTCGTGCTCGGACTCGCCCTCTCGTGGGCGGCCCTGCGCACCCTGTCGCCCCGTCTCCCATCCCGCCGGGCCGTGCTCGGGACCGGCGCGCTGGGAGCCCTGTTCGGCGCCTGGCTCACGCACTCGGTGCTGGGGTCGGGCCACACGGCGGCCACGCTGGTGGGCTCGGTGCTGATCTCCGCGGTGACGCTGTCCTTGCTGTTGAGGCCGCGCAGCCGCCGGCTCGGCCGGTCAGCGGCGGCCTGAGGCCGCCGCGGTCCGGCAGCGTCCTACGCCGCCAGCCCCAGGGCGGCCATCCGCTTGGTGTGCGCCTCGGTGATCCGGGAGAACATCCGGCCGACCTCGGCCAGGTCGAATCCGTCGGCCACCCCGCCCACCAGCATGGTCGACAGCGCGTCGCGGTCGGCCACCACACGCTGCGCCTGTGAGAGCGCCTCGCCCATGAGGCGTCGCGCCCACAGCGCGAGCCGGCCCCCGAGCCTCGGGTCCGCGTCGATCGCGGCGCGCACCTTCTCGACGGCGAAGTTGCCGTGACCCGTGTCGTCGAGCACGGCGAGGACGAGGGAGCGGGTGTCCGAGTCGAGCCGGGCCGCGACCTCGCGGTAGAAGTCGCTGGCGATCGAGTCGCCGACGTAGGCCTTCACCAGGCCCTCCAGCCAGTCGGACGGCGCGGTCATGCGGTGGAAGTCGTCGAGGGCCTTGGCGAACGGCTCCATGGCACCGGTCGGCTCCACCTCGATCGCGGTCAGCCGGTCGGTCAGCCGCTCGAAATGATGGAATTCCGCGGAGGCCATCTTCGCCAGCTCCGCCTTGTCGGCCAGGGTCGGCGCGAGTTTCGCGTCCTCGGCAAGCCGCTCGAAGGCCGCCAGTTCCCCGTAGGCGAGTGCTCCCAGAAGGTCGACGACGGCGGCCCGGTACTGCGGCTCCGCGGACGCGGTGGCCCAGTCCTGGTCGGCGATTTTGGTGGATGCGGGGGTTTCCGTGGCGTTGTCAGGCGTCTCCATGGAGCGCAGAATAGCCCGCCTGCCGAGGGACCGAGGGGTGCGGCCGCCGACTGACGTCACACCGTTCCGATGAATTCGCCCAACACAGATGCGCGAATCCGGGGTACAGTGGTATTGCGCTTACTGAGCATTTTGCAACTGCTCGTTGCGCGAAATTGAATGAGGATGCCCGGTCGGTGGCCCGATCGGCTCCGACCCGACAGCCCTCCACGCGGTGCGTACGACAGGTACGACCGCAGATGAGGGGCCCCCTCAGCGGCACGAGCGCTCGAGCGACGGCAGTGGTCCCGCGCCACCCGGCCCATCCACGGCCGGATGACCAACCCCGGCACGGTACGACCCCCTTCGTTCGCCTCGGACCGCGTTTCACAGAAGAGGCAGCACCCTGACTACGTTCCGAGACCTCGGTATCCTTTCCGAGACGGCCGAAGCCCTTGAGGCTGTCGGCATCACGTCCCCCTTCCCCATCCAGGAGATGACGCTCCCCGTAGCGCTCTCCGGCTCCGATGTCATCGGGCAGGCCAAGACCGGCACCGGCAAGACGCTCGGTTTCGGCCTGCCGCTGCTGGAGCGCGTCACCGTCCTCGCGGACGTCGAGGCGGGCCGGGCCAAGCCCGAGAAGCTGACCGACGCCCCGCAGGCGCTGATCGTCGTCCCGACCCGCGAGCTGTGCCAGCAGGTCACCAACGACCTCCTGACCGCCGGCAAGGTGCGTAACGTCCGCGTTCTCGCCATCTACGGCGGCCGGGCGTACGAGCCCCAGGTCGAGGCCCTCAAGAAGGGCGTCGACGTGATCGTCGGCACCCCGGGCCGTCTGCTCGACCTGGCCGGCCAGCGCAAGCTCGACCTGTCGCAGGTCCGCGCCCTCGTCCTCGACGAGGCCGACGAGATGCTCGACCTGGGCTTCCTGCCCGACGTCGAGCGCATCATCACGATGCTGCCGGCGAAGCGCCAGACGATGCTGTTCTCGGCGACCATGCCGGGCGCGGTCATCAGCCTCGCGCGCCGCTACATGTCGCAGCCGACGCACATCAACGCCACGTCGCCCGACGACGAGGGCACGACCGTCAAGAACACCGCGCAGTACGTCTACCGCGCGCACAACATGGACAAGCCCGAGATGGTCTCGCGCATCCTCCAGGCCAACGGCCGCGGGCTCGCGATGATCTTCTGCCGCACCAAGCGCACCGCGGCCGACATCGCCGAGCAGCTGGAGAAGCGCGGTTTCGCCTCCGGCGCGGTCCACGGCGACCTCGGCCAGGGCGCCCGCGAGCAGGCGCTGCGCGCCTTCCGCAACGGCAAGGTCGACGTGCTCGTCTGTACCGACGTCGCGGCCCGCGGTATCGATGTCGAGGGTGTCACCCACGTCATCAACTACCAGTCGCCCGAGGACGAGAAGACCTATCTGCACAGGATCGGCCGGACCGGCCGTGCGGGTGCCAAGGGCATCGCGATCACGCTGGTCGACTGGGACGACATCCCGCGCTGGCAGCTGATCAACAAGGCCCTGGACCTGAAGTTCCCGGACCCGCCCGAGACGTACTCCACCTCCCCGCACCTGTACGAGGAGCTCGACATCCCGGCCGGCACCAAGGGTGTCCTGCCGCGCACCGAGCGGACGCGTGCGGGTCTGCGGGCCGAAGAGCTCGAGGACCTCGGCGAGACGGGCGGCCGTGGCCGCAAGTCCGCCGCCGCGTCGGCCCCCGCGGTCCGCGAGGAGCGTGCTCCGCGTACGCCGCGTCAGCGTCGTCGCACCCGGGGCGGTTCGAGTGCGGAGGAGGGCGCCGTGACGGTGCCCGCACCGGCCACGGAGGCCGTCGAGGCTCCCGAGGCCGCTGACGGCCCGTCCGAGCCGCGTACCCCGCGCCGCCGTCGGCGCGGACGTGTCGGCGCCGCGGACATCGCGGCCGAGGCAGCGGTGGCCGTGGCCGAGGCTCCGGCCGTGATCATCGACGCCGAGCCCGTGCCCGAGGCCGCCGAGCCGAAGAAGCGGACCAGGACCAGGGCGGCCAAGGCCGAGGTCGTGGTCGACACCGCGATCGAGATCGAGACGGAGACGGCGGCCGAGACGAAGCCGCGCCGCCGCCGTGCCCGGGTCGTCAAGCCGGTGGCGGAGGAGGTCGACTTCCAGACCGCTCCCGTGGCCGAGCCCGCCCCCGCCGCCGCGACGGTGACCAAGCCGCGCCGCCGCGCCCGGGTGATCAAGCCCGTCGAGGACGAGGTCGACTTCCAGATCGCGCCGATCGCCGAGCCCGAGTCGGACTCCAGGCCACGCCGCCGCCCCCGTGCGGCAGCGAAGCCGAAGACGGAGACCGTGGCGCAGACGCCGGCCGCCGAGGGCGAGGCGAAGCCGCGCCGTCGCCGGGCCCCACGGACGACTGCCGCCCAGTCCGAGGGCTGAGCACGTACTACGCAAGGATCGCCGGACGGGCCCGAGAGATCGACTCGGGCCCGTCCGGCGTTCCACGGCATGACGGACCTCCCGCGCGGTCGTAACCTCGTGCCATGAGCAGGCCACCCACCTTCACCCCGCCCCCCTGCGCCCGTCCCCGCGCACTGCACACCGAGCGCGGGGACTTCGCCGTGCTGGACGCGGTGCCGCGTGCGCCATCACGGGGCACCGTCCTCCTGCTGCCCGGATACACCGGCAGCAAGGAGGACTTCATCGCGTTGCTGCAACCACTCGCAGACGCCGGCTACCGCGCCGTCACGGTCGACGGGCGCGGGCAGTACGAGACCGATGGGACGGACCGTCAGGAGGCTTACAGCCAGGACGAGTTGACCCGTGACGTGCTCGCGCAGACAGCGGCACTCGGTCTCGGGGACGGCGCGGTCGACCTGCTCGGCCACTCACTCGGCGGGCAGATCGCGCGCGCCGCCGTGCTCCTGGACCCGGCACCGTTCCGTTCGCTCACCCTGATGTCCTCAGGTCCGGCCGAGGTCGTCGAGGCCCAGCAGGTCAAGCTGAAGATCCTCGGTGACGCGCTCGCCACGATGAGCATGGACGACGTCTGGACCGCCATGCGCGCCTTCGACCCGCCGGCCGAGGCGGAGACGGACGGCGAGGACCTGCGGCGGCGCTGGCTGCGCCACCACCCCGCACAGCTGATCGCCACCGGCCGCCAACTCGCCGCCGAACCGGACCGGGTGGCCGAGCTCGCCGCCACTGGACTGCCCGTCCATGTGATCTCCGGCGAACGCGACGACGTCTGGCCGGTCCCGTTGCTCGACGAGACGGCCGTACGCCTCGGCGCGCGCCGGACCCGGATCGAGGGCGCCGAGCACTCCCCCAACACGGACCGGCCGGGGCCGACGGCGGCCGCGCTCGTCTCCTTCTGGGACAGCCTGTAAGCGACTGCGGGGACACGGGTGGCACACTCGGGCGGCCGACGTCAGTACTGCGCCTGAAGGTGCTGCCAGAAGCCGTCACGCAACGCCCGGCGCAGATGGGCGTGGCCGCGCAGCGAGTGCTGGAGCAGCCGCTCGGCCTCGACCAGCAGGTCCTGGTCGACGGAGCCCGGCAGATACGGATGCCCCGGAAGCAGGTCGGCCAGGGACTCACGGCCGCGTGCGGAGAGCCAGGTGGCGGCGATCTGCGCCCCGACGAAACGGACGTCCTCGCGTGAGGGCGCGGGGGCGTCCTCCTCGTAGGTGGTGACGGGGCGTCTGGTCACGTACGGACGGCAGAAGTCGAGGTCGAAGGTGCGCTGGCTGTCGACCTCCCAGAGCAGCGGTTCGGCCTGGTTGCGCCCTTCTCCGGCCTCGATGCCCCAGAGGTGGACCCGGGCTCCGTACCCCTGCGCGGCCTCGACGGCAGACACCAGGTCCTCGTCGCCGCCGACCAGCGCGGCGTCACTGATGGCACGGTGGCGGGCGAGGGATTCGAGGTCGGTGCGGATGAGCGAGTCGACGCCCTTCTGCTGGTTGTTGGCGTTGAGGTTGCCCAGCCTGACCTTGACGTCGGGGAGTTCGGCGATGGACTGCTGCTCGACGGTGTGGATCCGGCGCCTGGCGCCGTCGTACCAGTACACGCGCAGCAGCCTGCTGTCCGCGAAGATCGTGCGGGCCTTGTCGATGAAGGCCTCGATCAGCCCTTCGGAGTCGAGGTCGAAGGAGCGCCGGTCCTCGGTGCCGGTGACGAGCAGCCCGGCCGCCGCGTACACATAGCCCGCGTCCACGAAGATCGCGTGGGTCGACGGGGTCTTCGACACCTCGGCGAGCACGCGCTGGAGCAGTTCGTTGGTGCGGTCCAGACGATCGCCGATCTCTGCCTCGTTCATACGGGCCTCGTCGCGGAATCCGTCGTCCACGCATGCTCGATTACCTGCTGGTACTTAGACATCCAAAAAATTTCCTTAGCGTAGGGAATGATTGCAGGGAGCAAGTCGTTGTACACCCCGTGGGGCGCGAGACAGAGATGCCTGCGCTCCTCATCCTTGCGGACGGGCCACCCGTCCTCCCAGTAGTTCTCCAGCAGGAGGATCAGACGAAGGGAAGCCGTATGCGCTTCGAGATCATGCGACTCGACGATGTCGACGGTACCGCCGTGGACAGCACCGTCGTGGACGCCGCCTCCGTCAACCGGATCGTGCAGCAGGCCGCAGCAATCGGCCAGCGCATCTATATCCGCCCGGCCGAAACCTCGGCTTCGTAACGCATTGCCGACGTAGTAAAGACGCCGACGTACAAAGACGAAGCGCCCCCGCACGGATGTCCGTGCGGGGGCGCTGTGGTGTCCGGGGCCGGGTCAGGCGTTCTGGATGACCTGGGTGACGCCGTTGATGATCTGCTGGACGGCGATGGCGGACAGCATCATGCCGGCGAGCCTGGTGACCAGCACGACGCCGCCGTCCTTGATGACCCGGATGATCAGCAGCGAGTAGCGCATGGTCAGCCAGAGCACGACGTGCATGGCGATGATCGCCGTCCAGACCGAGATCTGGCTGCCGACGGTGTCGGCGTGCTGCACCGCGAGGATCACCGAGACGATCGCTCCGGGTCCTGCGAGCAGCGGCATGCCGAGGGGGACGAGCGCCACGTTGACGTCCTTGGTCTGCGTCGGCTCGTCGGTCTTGCCGGTCAGCAGATCGAGCGCGATCAGCAGCAGGAGCAACCCGCCCGCGATCATCAGCGCGGGGACCGAGACATGCAGGTAGTCCAGGATCTGCTGGCCGAGCAGCCCGAAGACGGCGATCACGCCGAAGGCGACGGCGACCGCCTGCAGCGCCATTCTGCGCTGCATCCTGGCGGGACGGCCTGCGGTGAGGGCGAGGAAGATCGGGGTGATCCCGGGCGGATCCATGATCACAAAAAGGGTGAGAAAGAGGGATCCGAAGACAGCGACGTCGAACACAGTGAGCCTTGCGAGGAGAGAGCGGAAATGCGGCGGGGAGGAGCGCACCGGGGGCGGACGGCCGCCGCACGGTGCGACAGCAGCGGCGGCGGGCCGGTGCGCGAGAGGGGAACGAGCGGTGTCACACGGTCGCACCGCACGGCGGGCGGGGGCGTGAAGGGGTGGCGCGTGGGCCGTTACGAGGCGACGGGTCCGCCGGCCCCCGGCACCGGGAAGGCTCCCGTCGCGCGCCGGGTGATCTCGCCGTAGATCTCGGGGTCGGTTGTGTACTCGCCGAGCGCCACGGTCTTGCGGCTGCCGTGGTAGTCGCTGGACCCGGTGGTCAGCAGCCCGAGCTCGCGGGCGAGTCCGCGCAGCCTGGCCCGGGTCGGCTCGTCGTGGTCCATGTGGTCGACCTCGATGCCGTCGAGTCCCGCCGCGGCAAGCGCCGCTATCGACGACTCGGGGACCACCTCGCCGCGTTTGACGGCGGCCGGGTGGGCGAAGACGGTGACACCGCCGGCGGCCTTGACCAGCCGGATCGCGTCGAAGGGGTCGAGTTCGTGCTTCTCGGCGTACGCGCGCCCGCCGTCGGCGAGCCACTCGGGCGTGAAGGCGTCGGAGACGGTCTCGACGACGCCGAGCTCGACCAGTGCGGTGGCGATGTGCGGCCGCCCGACCGAGCCGTCCCCGGCGATGCGTGCGACCTGCTCCCACTCGACCGGGACGCCCAGCTCCCGGAGCTTGCGCACCATGGTCCGCGCGCGCGGCACCCGGTCGTCGCGCACCAGCTCGCGCTCGCGCGCCAGCTCGGGTTCGTCGGGGTCGAAGAGGTACGCCAGCACGTGCAGCCCCACGCCGTCGACGCGGCAGGAGAGCTCGGCGCCGGTGACCAGGGTGAGGCCCTCGGGGAGCGCCGCCTTCGCCGCCTCGTGACCGCGGACGGTGTCGTGGTCGGTGAGGGCGACGACATCGAGCCCCGCGGCGGCCGCGTTGCGCACCAGTTCGGCGGGGGTGTCCGTACCGTCCGACGCGGTGGAGTGGGTGTGCAGATCGATGCGCACGACACGTACTCCAGTGCTCGCAGCCGGGTGGGGGACGCTCAAGGATAACCGGCGAGCGGGCCCGCCCCGGCCCGCTCAGGGCCCCGTCAGCAGCCGGGGCGTGAGGGCCCCGCAGGGCACCAGGTCGACCTCTCCCCCGGCGTCGCGCAGATCGGTCAGCACCAGCTCGTCGTACATCAGCAGGCCCGACTGCTCGGGCCACACGATCGCCCAGAGCCAGAGCCCGCGCGCCTCACCGGCGAAGACCGCCCGGTCGGCGGGGGCGTCCTTCACGTGCCAGAGCGGGGTCGGCCGGCCGGCGGCGAGCACCTTGACGTCCGGCGGGCCGTCGACCCGCAGCAGCGGCCCCGGGTCCGGGCCGTCGATCCCGGCGTACCGCGCGCCCAGCCCGACACCGAGCTCCTCGGCGACGAGCAGCAGTTCACCGATTCCGCCGAGCGGCCCCGGCCCGGAACAGGCGACGGCGGTGGCCCGGCCGCCACTGCGGTCGTCCCCCGCGGCAGCGACGCCGGTGAACAGCCAGCCGACCGGCAGCGGCCAGGGCATCCATACGGGCACCTGGGCGCGGTGCACCACCACCCCGAGCCCCTCGACGCTGGGCGGGACGACCGGCTGCATCGGGTGCACGCTGCCGTGCGCGTCGCACTGCCAGGTGTCGTCGAAGAAACCGGGCACCTTGACCCGGCCTCCGCACTTCGGGCAACTGGGTTCGCCCCTCATAGCGCCCAACGGTCCTCCCCGGCCGTCGCCGCGTCAAGGACGATCACCCTTCCGCAGCGTGCCTCCGACCAGCAGATTTAGATGTAGCTTGCATTTATTAGACGCTCTAACTTATTCTGTGCACAACACACCGACCTAGTGGAGAGCGAGAAGCCCCATGCAGGGAGAGGATCCGTTCGAACAGGGAACGGCGAGCATCCTGCGCCAGCCGAAGGCCGTCTGGGCCACAGCGGGCGCATCCGTGGTCGCGTTCATGGGAATCGGCCTGGTGGACCCGATTCTCCCGTCCATCGCGAAGGGACTGGAGGCGACACCGAGCCAGGTGTCCCTGCTGTTCACCTCGTACTTCCTGATCACAGCCGTCGCGATGCTCGTCACCGGGTTCGTCTCCAGCCGCATCGGAGGACGCAAGACGCTGCTGGCCGGTCTCGCGCTCGTCGTGGTGTTCGCCGCGCTCTCCGGCACCTCCTCCTCCGTCGCGGAGCTCGTCGGCTTCCGGGCCGGCTGGGGCCTGGGCAACGCCCTCTTCGTATCGACCGCGCTCGCGGTGATCGTGGGCGCGGCGGCGGGCGGCAGCTCGGCGGCGATCCTGCTGTACGAATCGGCACTCGGCCTCGGCATGGCCTGCGGGCCGCTGCTCGGGGCGCTGCTCGGCGACGCGAGCTGGCGCTACCCGTTCTTCGGAACGGCCGCCCTGATGGCGATCGGCTTCGTCTGCATCACGGCGTTCCTCAAGGAACAGCCCAGGCCCGCCCGCAAGACCTCGCTCCTCGACCCGGTCAAGGCGCTCGGCCACGGCGGGCTCGCCTCGGTCGCCACCTCGGCGTTCTTCTACAACTACGCGTTCTTCACGATCCTGGCCTTCACCCCGTTCGTGCTGAACATGACGCCGTACAAGTCCGGTGCCGTCTTCTTCGCCTGGGGTCTGCTGCTGGCGGTCTTCTCGGTGATCGTCGCGCCGCGGCTGCAGAAGCGCTTCGGGTCGCTCAAGGTGGTCGGCGGCTCGCTGGTGCTGCTCGCCGCGGACCTGGTGATCCTCGGGTACGGCAACCACACCACGGCGATCGTCTGCACCATCGTCTCCGGCGCCTTCATCGGCATGAACAACACCGTCTACACGGAGCTGGCGCTCGGGGTCTCGGACGCGCCGCGCCCGGTGGCCAGCGCCGGCTACAACTTCGTCCGCTGGTTCGCGGCCGCCGCCGCTCCCTACCTGGCCCCGAAGATCGAGGAGTGGAGCAACATCCACATCCCGTTCGTGGTCGCCGCCGCCGCGGCGTTGCTCGGCGCGGTCGTCATCCGGGTCCGGCGCTCGGCACTGTCGCGCGAAGCGGAGGAGCTGGAGCCGAAGCACGCCACCGAGGACGGCGTCACGGTCTTCGCCAACTGACCGGCCGGCGCCCCGTACCGCCCCGCCCACGACCCTCCCGGCCGCGCGGCGGGGCGCCCGTGTTCCGTTCGTCTCAGTCCAGGGCGACCGAGGCCCGCAGCGGATCACGCAGATCCGTCCCCTGCGACAGCCACCGCTCCTGGAGTTCCTGAGCGCCCCTGACCCGCTTCCAGGCCGCCTCGTTGTGCGTCATCGGCAGCAACGGCAGGAAACGCACCGGCTCCATCGGCTCGTCCAGTTCCAGATCCTCGACAAGGCCTCCCGACTCGGCGACCAGCACGGAGCCGAACGGCGCCCCGGGCCACAGCGGTTCACCCACGTCCAGGGAGGCGCCGGGAGCCACGATCACGCCCTCCACCTGGGGCGAGGCCGCCAGCACGGCGAGCTTGCGCAGCACCTGGTCGGTGTCGGCCAGGCCAACCCGTACCGAGAGGACCAGTTCGGCGCGCGGGCCCTTGACCGGGTCGGCCAGCGTCGCCGTCGGATCGGCCATCGGCTGGGCGGACATGCCGAGGGTGGCGTACCTCACCACGTCGCCGTCGATGAATCGGAGCACCTCGATCCGGTCCGTCCCGAGAAACGTCACTGCTGCGCGTGCGTCCGGTTCACCCAGGGCCGTCCGCAGACGTGCCTCGACCAGCGCAAGAATTTCTGCCATGCCGTGAGCATAGGACGCGTATGGAACGGGCAAAGTAAGGGATTGGCCCTGTACCGGCTGCTAGCCTGGGGTGCCGGTCGGGACAGCACGCAGAAGCGTCGCTCTCAAGTCCCGACGAAACGTCATCCCCCACGGGGGACCGACCGGAGGAGGTGGGGCTGCGGTGGATCCAAGTCGACCGTGCAGTACCAGCCGCTCTTCCGCTCGACACCTTTCTTCTGTGATCTGACGCCTTCTCGGTCAAGGCCTCCGGCATTTCGCACGACGGAAGAGCACTCCCTTTTTGCCTGTCTGTAGCGAACGCCGTCGTCGTGCCTCCGCGGTGCCGCCCGCTTTGCGGACGTGAGCCCACGTCCCCATTCCGGGCTGTTCCACGCCTGCTCCGGCGGCCCTCCGTGAAGGAGCCAGCCATGTCGATGATCCGTGACCTGCGCGCCGTGGTGCGCCCGTCCCTGCGCAAGACCAACACCCTGCACAGCGGTTACGACACCACGCGCGACCCGTCCGCATCCAGCGCGGTCGTCGACTGCGCGGTCTACCGCGACGGCCGCCGTATCGCCGAGGTGGAGGGCACGTGCCGTACGCCGCACGAGGCGATGCTCCGCGTCCGGGAGAACGGCGGCTTCGCCTGGATCGGCCTCCATGAGCCGACCGAGGAGGAGTTCGCGGACATCGCCCGGGAGTTCGGCCTCCACCCGCTCGCCGTGGAGGACGCCGTCCACGCCCACCAGCGGCCGAAGCTGGAACGGTACGACGACACGCTGTTCACCGTCTTCAAGACGATCCACTACGTCGAGCACGCAGAGCTGACCGCGACCAGCGAGGTCGTCGAGACGGGCGAGGTGATGTGCTTCACCGGCAGGGACTTCGTCATCACCGTGCGGCACGGCGGCCACGGCTCGCTGCGTGCGCTGCGCCACCGGCTGCAGGACGACCCCGAGCTGCTCGCCAAGGGTCCGTCCGCGGTCCTGCACTCCATCGCCGACCATGTCGTCGACGGGTACATCGCGGTGGCGGGCGCGGTGCAGGAAGACATCGACGAGGTGGAGATCGAGGTCTTCTCGACCCCGGACAAGGGCAGCCCGCGCGGTTCGGACGCGGGCCGGATCTACCAGCTCAAGCGCGAGGTGCTGGAGTTCAAGCGGGCCGTCTCGCCGCTGCTGCGCCCGATGCAGCTGCTCAGCGAGCGGCCGATGCGGCTGATCGACCCGGACATCCAGAAGTACTTCCGGGACGTCGCCGACCACCTGGTCCGGGTGCAGGAGGAGGTCATCGGCTTCGACGAGCTGCTGAACTCGATCCTCCAGGCGAACCTGGCGCAGGCGACCGTCGCGCAGAACGAGGACATGCGCAAGATCACGTCCTGGGCTGCCATCGTCGCCGTACCGACGATGATCTGCGGCGTCTACGGCATGAACTTCAAGCACATGCCGGAGCTGCGCTGGACGTACGGCTACCCGATGGTGATGGGGTTCATCGGCGTGGTCTGCTTCTCCATCCACCGCATGCTCAAGCGCAACGGCTGGCTCTGACCCGTACGCCGAGGGGCGTCTAAGCTCTGCCCATGACTGCTGCTGACACGCTGCTCGGGCCCGCCCTCGTCGAGGAGGCCACCAAGAAGTCGGGCCTCGTCTGGGTGCGCGGCACCGGCCCCGCGCGGGCGCTGTGGCACGTGTGGCACGAGGGGGCGGCGCTGCTCGTCGGGGACGGCCCCGGCGAGCAGCCGCTCCCGGCCGGACTCGCCGACGGCTCCACCGCGGAGGTGACCGTCCGCAGCAAGGACAAGGGCGGCCGTGTCGTCGCCTGGTCGGCCTCGGTGGCGCAGCTCGCACCGCACTCCGAGGAGTGGGAGGCCGCGGTCGCCGAGCTCAAGGGCAAGCGGCTCAACGCACCGGACGCCGAGCAGATGCCCGAGCGGTGGGCGCGCGAGTGCCGGATCGTACGGCTGACGCCGCTCGACTCCCGTACGGAACTGCCCGACACCTCGGGGGCGGCAGCCCCCCTGCCCACCACCGCGACCACGCGGCTGCCGGTGCCCGCCGGGCTGCCGCGGCTGCTGAAGAAATCCCTGCGCAAGTCGTAGCCACGACGCCTGCGCAGGTCGTAGCTACGACGAGGACTTCGGCAGCTGCTGCCCGTAGTCGACCGTCTCGTCCTCGGCCGGGGCCGCCAGCGTGAAGTCCTTGCCCCAGTCGGCGAGCGTGATGACACCCCCGCCACCACCGCGGGCGAAGCTCAGCGGGTACGGGGCGCCCTCCAGGGACACGTCCAGGGCGCCCCCCTCCCCCTTGCCGCCCAGGATGCGGATGGTGCGCACACCGCCGACCTTGTCGCGGTCGCCCTTGCCGACCTCGCCGTGCAGCGTGAGCAGCCCGTCGAGCAGCACCTTCTTGTCCGTGAAGCCACGCAGCTGCTTGTACGTGGGGTCGTCCTCGGGGACCTTCACGTACTTGTCGTCCAGCTTGTCCGCAGCGGCGCCATCCGCGTCACTCGTCTTCCCGGCGTCCGCGTCCTTCTCGTCGTCGTGGTTCCAGAAGCCCGCGCCGGCCTTGAGGTAGAGCTCGTCACCGATCCGCAGCAGCTCGAAGGTGCTGTTCTTCGAGGTGACGGAGCCCGCACCGCCCTTGTTCTTGAGCTGCATGTCGATCTTGTACGTGCCGCCCTTGCTCACGAGCGTGCCGGCCAGCCGGACCGCGTCGGCGGAGTCCGCCGCCGTCTGCGCCTTCTTCTCGATCTCCGGCCCGGTCAGTCTGCCGACACCGTTGGTCCCCTTGTCCGGGTCCTCACCCGCGCACGCGGTCAGGGCCGCGGTCAGCCCGGCACAGAGCACGAGGGCGAGGGCGGCGGTCCGGCGGCGGGCACGGACGGGCGGGACAAAAGAGGTCACAGGCGCACTGCCTCTCATCTGCATGGCGGGGGGTGGCAGACGGCAGCGTACCCGTGCGGCCCACGTCTTCCGGCAGAGAGCCGTACGGACGGCTCGCCAGGGCACCACGGAGCGGTACGGGCTAGCCTGATCACGTCATAAGGGTGCAATAACTGTCGGAACAGACCGGATACGTAAGAGTCTCCGGCTGTCGGGGACGCCGCCCCCGACAGCCGGACGCTCCGAGCCCGGCAGCGAACGAGGAGGCGCAGGCATGGCACCGGGCACTCCCCGCGTCTTCGTCTCGCACCTGTCCGGCGTGCCGGTCTTCGACCCCAACGGGGACCAGGTGGGACGCGTCCGCGACCTGGTCGCGATGCTCCGGGTCGGCGGCCGGCCGCCCCGGCTGCTCGGCATCGTGGTCGAAGTGGTGAGCCGGCGCCGGATCTTCCTCCCGATGACCCGGGTGACGGGCATCGAGTCGGGGCAGGTCATCACGACCGGCGTGGTCAACATGCGGCGCTTCGAGCAGCGGCCCACCGAACGTCTGGTGCTCGGCGAGTTCCTCGACCGGCGGGTCAGCCTGGTGGAGACCGGCGAGGAGGTCACCGTCCTGGACGTGGCCATCCAGCAGCTGCCGGCCCGCCGCGACTGGGAGATCGACAAGTACTTCGTCCGCAAGGGCCGGGGCGGGGCGCTGCGCCGCAAGGGCGAGACGCTGACCGTCGAGTGGTCGGCCGTCAGCGGCTTCTCGCTGGAGGAGGACGGGCAGGGCGCGGAGTCGCTGGTCGCCACGTTCGAGAAGCTGCGTCCCACCGACGTGGCCAACGCCCTGCACCACCTCTCCCCCAAGCGCCGGGCGGAGGTCGCCGCCGCCCTGGACGACGACCGGCTCGCCGACGTCCTGGAGGAGCTCCCCGAGGACGACCAGGTGGAGATCATCGGCAAGCTCAAGGAGGAGCGCGCCGCGGACGTCCTGGAGGCCATGGACCCCGACGACGCGGCGGACCTGCTCTCCGAACTGCCCGAGGCGGACAAGGAGCGGCTGCTGACGCTGATGCGCCCGGACGACGCGGCCGACGTGCGGCGCCTCATGTCGTACGAGGAGCGGACCGCGGGCGGTCTGATGACCACCGAGCCGATCATCCTGCGGCCGGACGCGACGGTCGCCGACGCGCTCGCCCGGGTCCGCCAGTCGGACCTGTCCCCTGCACTCGCCGCGCAGGTGTACGTGTGCCGGTCGCCGGACGAGACGCCGACGGGCAAGTACCTGGGCACGGTGCACTTCCAGCGGCTGCTGCGGGACCCGCCGTTCACCCTGGTCAGCTCGCTCGTCGACAGCGACCTGGTGGCACTTCCCCCGGACACCCCGCTGTCGGTGGTGACGAGCTACCTGGCGGCGTACAACATGGTCTCGGTACCCGTGGTGGACGAGAGCGGCTCACTGCTCGGCGCGGTGACGGTCGACGACGTCCTGGACCACCTGCTGCCCGACGACTGGCGGGAGACCGACTTCCACGGCCGCGAGGGGGTGCCCCGTGACCGGTGAGGACCGCTCCAGGGCGTCGAACGGCTCGACGGCGCTGACGCGCACCCCCAGGGCCCGGCTCGACCAGCCCAAGTCCCCGCGCCGCCGGCTGCTGCCGGAGTACGACCCCGAGGCGTTCGGCCGGTTCTCGGAGCGCATCGCGCGCTTCCTGGGCACCGGACGGTTCATCGTCTGGATGACGCTGATCATCATCCTCTGGGTCGTGTGGAACATCTTCGCGCCCGGGAACCTGCGGTTCGACGAGTACCCGTTCATCTTCCTGACCCTGATGCTCTCGCTCCAGGCCTCGTACGCGGCCCCGCTGATCCTCCTCGCGCAGAACCGGCAGGACGACCGCGACCGGGTCACACACGAGCAGGACCGCAAGCAGAACGAGCGCTCCATCGCCGACACCGAGTACCTGACCAGGGAGATCGCCGCGCTGCGGATGGGCCTCGGGGAGGTCGCCACGCGCGACTGGATCCGGTCCGAACTGGAGGACCTGGTGAAGGACCTGGACGACCGAAGGGCGCTGCAGCCCGCCGAGAGTGACGAAGACCGCTGACGGGGCTACCCGCGCGTAGCGACGGGCGCCGTACCATCGTCGGTATGGCTACGGAAGACGCGGTGCTTGAGGCACTGGCGACAGTGAACGACCCGGAGATCCACCGTCCGATCACCGAACTCGGCATGGTGAAATCGGTCGAGATCGATCCTGACGGTGTGGTCGCTGTCACGGTGTATCTCACCGTCTCCGGCTGCCCGATGCGCGAGACGATCACGAAGAACGTGACGGACGCGGTCGCTCTCGTCGAGGGGGTGTCCCGGGTCGAGGTCACGCTCGACGTCATGAGCGACGAGCAGCGCAAGGATCTCGCGACCTCGCTGCGCGGCGGCACGGCGGAGCGCGAGGTGCCGTTCGCCAAGCCCGGCTCGCTGACCCGGGTGTACGCGGTCGCCTCCGGCAAGGGCGGCGTCGGCAAGTCCTCGGTGACGGTGAACCTCGCGGCGGCGATGGCGGCCGACGGGCTCAAGGTCGGTGTCGTGGACGCGGACATCTACGGGCACAGCGTGCCGCGGATGCTCGGTGCGGACGGCAAGCCGACCCAGGTCGAGAACATGATCATGCCGCCGTCGGCGCACGGCGTGAAGGTCATCTCCATCGGCATGTTCACCCCGGGCAACGCCCCGGTGGTGTGGCGCGGCCCGATGCTCCACCGCGCGCTCCAGCAGTTCCTCGCCGATGTGTACTGGGGCGACCTGGACGTCCTGCTGCTCGACCTGCCGCCGGGCACCGGTGACATCGCGATCTCCGTGGCCCAGCTGGTGCCGAACGCGGAGATCCTCGTCGTCACGACCCCGCAGCAGGCCGCGGCCGAGGTGGCCGAGCGGGCCGGTTCGATCGCCGTACAGACCCACCAGAAGATCGTCGGCGTCGTCGAGAACATGTCGGGCATGCCGTGCCCGCACTGTGACGAGATGGTCGACGTGTTCGGGTCGGGCGGTGGCGCGCGGGTGGCCGAGGGGCTGACGAAGACGGTCGGCGCCGAGGTGCCGGTGCTCGGCTCCA
Organism: Streptomyces sp. NPDC002809; assembly: GCF_040295435.1. Taxonomy (NCBI): domain Bacteria; kingdom Bacillati; phylum Actinomycetota; class Actinomycetes; order Kitasatosporales; family Streptomycetaceae; genus Streptomyces; species Streptomyces sp. NPDC002809. The sequence continues at coordinate 9,736 of NZ_JBEOVJ010000085.1, read as the reverse complement.
TCCCGATCGACGTACGGCTGCGCGAGGGCGGCGACGAGGGCAAGCCCGTCGTCCTGTCCGACCCCGACTCCCCGGCGGGCAAGGCCCTGCGCTCCATCGCGGACAAGCTGGGCGGCCGTCAGCGCGGCCTGTCCGGCATGTCCCTGGGCATCACCCCGCGCAACAAGTTCTGACCGCGGGCACAACGCACAAGGTGCCGGGACCCTTGGGTCCCGGCACCTTGTGCGTTGTGCGTGAACCGCCCGGCCGCTACGCGTACGACGCGATGTCCTCGACGACCGAGAACCCCAGCCCGTACGCGCTCATCCCCCGCCCGTACGCCCCGATGTGGACGCCCTGCGCCGACCCCGCCAGCACCCAGCCGAACTCGGACTCGCGGTAGTGGAAGGGCACCGGCACACCGTCGACCGGCAGGGACAGCGCCGACCACGCGGGGCCGTCCAGGTCGTCGGCGAGCTCGAACGCCGTCTCCGTCTGCTGGTCCAGCCAGTCGTCGCGCAGGGTGTGGTCCATCTGCGGGGGCCACGTGTAGGCCAGCAGGCCCGAGCCGGCCAGCCAGGCCGCGGAGGAGACCGTCGTCGCGTCCAGGACGCCCGTCCCGTCGCCGCTGCGCCGCACCGGGCTGCTGGCCACGGTCACGACGACCGCGAACCGCTGCTTGTCCGCACCGGTGTCGCCGCCCCGTACCGACGGTTCGTCACCGTGACCGGTCGAGCCGTGCTGCACCGTGCCGTCCGCCGCGGTGCCCACCTGCATCAGCCAGCGGGGTCCTGTGAAGGCCTCGTCCAGTCCGTACCAGGGGAACGGCGCCTGCAGATAGCCGTCGACCGTGAGCCGGGCCGCCGGCACCCCCTCCGCCGCGACCGTGTCCGGCGTACCTTCCGCGCCCACCCGACTCGTTGTCTCCATCTGCCCGGCCGCCTCCTCGATCGTCAAGGTCCGGAGCGGCCCGCCCCCCGCGGGCGTACTCACAACCGGACAGATGGAGAATAGCCATACCGTCCGGACGAGTCGGGATTGACCGGTGTCAGGTGGCGTCTGCGTCGAACGGCGGGTGGTCCGTCTTCGCGGGCTGCTCACGCTTCTTGAGCAGGTCGGGAGCGCCCGGCGAGCCGTTCGCTGCGGTGACCGCGGAAGCTGCCGACACGCCGCTCTTCGCCTCGACGGCAGGAGTCTCGCGCCCGTTCACCGCGTCGGTGACCTCGGCGACCTCCTTGCGCAGGTCGAAACTCTCCCGGATCTCCTTCAGCCCCAGATCGTCGTTGCCGTCCATGAGCTGCTTGCGGACGAACGTCTTGGGGTTGAGGTCCTCGAACTCGAAGTCCTTGAACTCCGGCCCGAGCTCCGTGCGGATGTCTTCCTTGGCGCTCTCCGAGAACTCACGGATCTTGCGGATGAAGCCCGAGACGTCCTGAATGACCTTGGGCAGCTTGTCCGGGCCGAAGACGAGCACGCCGATGATCGCGAGCGCCACCAGCTCGAGTGGGCCTATGTCATTGAACACCTTGCGGCTCCTCGTGTTCTCCGCGACCAGGTCGGATGAGGTCCGGACACGGCCCACGGTACCCGGCGAAACTGTCCGGGCGGTAGCTCCTCATGGCGGTCACGTGCCCGTTGCCGAGCCGAGAGTCAAAGTCATGGACAGGTCTTTACCACCGCGGGTCAGCGTGAGCTTCAGCCGGTCGCCCGGCCGGTGCGAGCGGATCTTCACTATCAGCTCCTCGCCGCTGTGCACCCGCCTGCCGTCCACTTCGGTGATGACGTCACCCGGCTGAATGCCCGCCTTGGCCCCGGGACCGCCCTCGGTGACGGAGGACTTGCCGTCGGCGCCCTCGGGCCCGACCTTGGCGCCGTCTCCCGTGTACTTCATGTCGAGGCTCACACCGATCACCGGGTGGGTGGCCTTCCCGGTGTTGATGAGCTCCTCGGCGACACGCTTGCCCTGGTTGATCGGGATGGCGAAGCCGAGGCCGATGGAGCCGGCCTGCCCGCCCTCCGTGGTCGAGCCGCTGTCGGCGGCGCGGATGGCGCTGTTGATCCCGATGACGTGCGCGTCGGTGTCCACCAGCGGGCCGCCGGAGTTGCCCGGGTTGATCGGGGCGTCCGTCTGGAGCGCGTCGACGTAGCTGATGTCGCTGCCGTCGCCCTTCTCGCCGCCGGCGGTGATCGGCCGGTCCTTGGCGCTGATGATGCCGGAGGTGACGGTGTTGGACAGGTCGAAGGGGGCGCCGATCGCCACCACCGGATCCCCGACCTGCACGTTGTCGGAGTTGCCCAGGGGCAGGGGCTTCAGTCCGGAGACGCCGCTGACCTTGACCACGGCCAGGTCGTAGCCGCTGTCCTTGCCGACGATCTCGGCGCTCGCCGTCTCGCCGCCGCTGAACGTCACGGTGATCTCGCCGGAGGAACCGGCCGGGGCGACCACGTGGTTGTTGGTCAGGATGTGGCCCTGGTCGTCGAGGACGAAGCCGGTGCCGGTGCCGGATTCGGTGGTGCCGCTGACGTGCAGGGTGACCACGCTGGGCAGGGCGCTCGCCGCTATGCCCGCGACGCTGTCGGGGGCGCGTCCGCCGCCGTTCCGCTCGTCCTGGGGCAGTTCGACCGCGGTGAGGCCGCCGTTGCGCTCTATGTAGGCGCCGATACCGCCGCCGATGCCGCCCGCCACCAGAGCGAGGAGCAGTGCGCCGACGAGGACCGGTCCACGCCGGTTCTTCCGGCGGCCGTCGGGGCCGAGCGGCGGCCCGGGCTGGGTGATGAGCGGCTGCCGGGGCGCGCCCCAGGGGTCGTACTGGAGCCACTGGGGCGACGGGGGCTGGGATTGCGGCTGGGGGTGGGAGTGCGGCTGAGAGTGAGGGTGCGGCTGGGGGTGGGCAGCCGGGGCCTGGGGGTGCGGCTGAGGAGGGGGCGGGGCCTGGAAGGCGGGCGCGGGGGCGGGCGGGAGCGCCATGCCCGAGCCGTTCGTTCCCGTGTAGACCGGGGGTACGGGGGTGCCGTGCGCCGGGGTCGGCCACTGCACGGGCGGTGCGGGCGCCCAGGGGCCGGGGCCACCGTAGGGCGGGGTGCTGTACTGGTCGGGTTCGTGGAGCGGCTGCGCGGCCTGTGGCGCGGGCGCCACGGTCCCGGGCATCTCGGTCCCGGACGTCTCGGCCGCGGGCATCCCGGTCGCGGTTGCCGAGGTCTCGGTTGCAGCGGTTGACGACGGCTCGGCTGTCACGGCCTCAGGTCCCACGGCCCCGTGCGGCGCGGCCTGGGGTGCCTCACCCGCGGCCGGAGCATCTGCCGGGGGAGCCGGAGGAATCGCGTCCTCGACGGGCGACGGCTCCTGAGGCGCTGTGCGTGTGCTGCGTCCCGGCGCGGGCCGGCTCCACCACTTCGCCTTCGGCTCGGTGGTCTTCCCGTCGTCCATGCTCTCCCCGCAACTGCCGTAACCGGCCTCTGCACACCCCGACAGGGGCGTCCCTCCGAAAATCCTGCCGGAATTCAACCAGGTTTACGGATGCCCTGCGCAGCCCCGTACGCGGACCTTCATCAGCGGCGGGGCGAAAGCGACAGGCCGTGTTCGGCGGGGGCCGGTGCTCCGGCGGCCGATGTGGGGGTCCGCGACGGCTCGGCGGAGGGCGCGGCGGATTCCGCCGGGACCAGTCCGCTGCCGAGGGCACGTGCGAACAGCGGGTTGCTCGCGTCGGGACGTATCAGCGAGGGCGCGGACACGGTGGACTGGACGGGAAGGGCGAACGAACTCCCGTTGAGACCGCCGGCGCCGAGCAGGGAGGGCGCCGAGGTGAAGGCCAGCGGTGCGGCGTTCACCGCGAGCGAGAACGGGCGGTCGGTGCCGGCCGCGGCGAGCGTGCCGTGGCTGCCGCCTCCGCGACGGCTGACGGTGCCGCTCCCGGCCCGGGCGTCGGCGTCGATCGGGGCCACGGTGCTGCCCGGGCCCTCGGCCCGGGTCGGAGTCTCGGTGCCGGCGTCCGTCGGCAGGGCGCCGCCGAGTGCGATGGCGGCCAGCGAAACGGCGCTGGCCGCCGCGAAGGCGAACCGGCGTCCACGCCACGGTGAGCGATCGCCCTCGCGGCCGACCTCGTGGATGCGGAAGACGGAAGCGGCCGGTCCGGCCGGCAGCACCGCGGTCGAGCCGTGCAGAGTCGGGAGGTAGCCGAAGGCGGCCGGCGGGGAGCCGTCCGAGGGTGCTTGCGCTCGGCTGCCCGAGGACTGCATCACGGGAAAGAACCCGTCATCGAAGCGGCCTGGGCCGCCCATGGGTCTTCCCCGACTGTCGTCGTCACCACCCGGTCCGCCGGGAAGGCCCTGGAGCCGGGCAAGGAACCCCTCCGAGGGCGAGGGCGGGGCCGACTGCGCGAAGACACTCTTCAGGCGCCGCTGAGCGGCAGCCTCGGCCTTGCACTTGGCGCAGGTCGCGAGGTGAGCGAGCACCCGGTCGCGGGCGTCGTGCTTCAGCTCGCCGTCGACAAGCGCGGCAAGGCGGTCTCCCAAGTGCTGTTCCGCGGAGGTCGGACCTGTGCCGCTCACGCCGTTCCGCCCTCCCCTGACACAAGGGCTCCCGCCAGCGAGCGCTGCTCGGCGCGGGCCTCGGGCGAGCGGTGCTGCAGTGCCTTGCGCAGGTGCGAGCGCCCGCGGTGGATACGGCTGCGTACGGTGCCGAGCTTCACGCCGAGTGTCGCGGCGATCTCCTCGTACGAAAGTCCCTCGATGTCGCAGAGCACGACAGCGGCCCGGAATTCGGGCGCAAGGGTGTCCAGGGCCTGCTGGACGTCCGCGTCGAAGTGGGTGTCGTTGAAGACCTGCTGCGGCGACGGCTCACGGCTCGGCAGCCGCTCGGCGGCGTCGTCCCCGAGGGAGTCGAAGCGGATGCGCTGCTTGCGGCGGACCATGTCCAGGAACAGATTGGTCGTGATGCGGTGCAGCCAGCCCTCGAAGGTGCCGGGTGTGTACGTCGAGAGCGAACGGAACACCCGGACGAAGACCTCCTGAGTGAGATCCTCGGCGTCGTGCTGGTTACCCGTCAGTCGGTATGCAAGGCGGTAGACACGACCGCTGTGCGTGCTGACGATCTCTTCCCATGAGGGCGGCGTCCACGCCTGGGAGTCCGCATCTGAGGCGAAGGTCGCGGTCGGTGCGGAGTCGTTGGAAGAACGGTCAGCAATGTTGGTCACGGATTTCGGCTCACCCGCCGACCTGAGAAAGCGCCGCAGCACTCCTCCCCGATCCACAGGCGCAGCCGCACCTCCCCTGTCGGCTCTGGTGGTGTCCAGTGGAGCCCCTACCATAGCCACCTCGCCCGTTAGCTCCGGATAAGCCTTTTTCCTGCTGGGGCCGGGGTCTTCCCCGGGAACCGCCCGCCGGTCCGGGGCCCGATCTGCGGGCCCGGTCCAGGTGCTTTCCCCTGCCCTCCTCTAACGCCCGGTCCCATCTGCGGGTTCCCGGGTACAGCGGATACAGTCACCGTTGCGCCAACTACGGGGACAGGAGAGGGTCATCACCGCCAACCGGCAGACGAGCTGGGCGTTCGCCGACGCCTTTGTCGCCGAGGACGAAGCACTGCGCTGGGCCCGGGACCGGGCACGGGACGCCGGGCTTCGCTCGGTGTCGCCAGGCACCGGCTCCGCGCTGCGCCTGCTGGCTGCCACGACGGACGCCAAGGCGGTGGCCGAGATCGGCACCGGGACGGGCGTGTCCGGCCTCTATCTGCTGCAGGGCATGCGGCCGGACGGGGTGCTGACCACGGTCGACCCGGAACCCGAGCGCCAGCAGTTCGCCCGTGAGGCGTTCCGCGCGGCGGGTTTCGCCGCCAATCGGGCCCGCTTCATCCCCGGCCGCGCCCTCGACGTACTCCCGCGGCTGGCGGACGGCGGTTACGACCTCGTGTTCTGCGACGGCGACCGGCTGGAGAGCCTGGACTGCCTCGCTGAATCGTTGCGCCTGCTGCGACCTGGTGGTCTGGTCTGCTTCGAGGGCGTCTTCGCGGACGGCCGTACGGTCGACTCCGCCGCCCAGCCCGCGGAGGTGCTGCGCCTGCGCGAGCTGCTGCGCGCGGTCCGTGAGAGCCAGGAGCTGTTGGCGACGCTGCTGCCGGTGGGCGACGGACTCCTCTGCGCGGTACGACGCGGCTGACCGGCGCGCCGGCGCCCGGCACGCCCGGCAGAGCGCGTCATGTCAACGAATACACCACTGCCCCGGCACGGAAACCGTGCCGGGGCAGTGGTGAAGTGTGGGCGCCTCTGCTAGCCGACGACCTTCTTGAGGGCATCGCCGAGCGCATCGGCCTCGTCCGGAGTCAGCTCCACGACAAGCCGACCGCCGCCTTCGAGCGGAACGCGCATGACGATGCCCCGCCCCTCCTTTGTCACCTCGAGCGGGCCGTCGCCCGTCCGCGGCTTCATGGCCGCCATGCTCGTTCCCCTTCCTGAAACCAGCTCATCGCAACCGGCGGCCCCATGACAGGCGCTGCCTCACCGGCATCGAACACATTGCTTCCAGGCCATTATCCCGCATCACAGACCCCGATGACCAACATCGCTCTGCATCGCTTGCGCAACGCGCTCACTCAAAACCACCCAATTCGGCGATCCGACTGCGATACTCCGTCCCCATCCGCCCCTCATCGGAGCGGAATTGTTAGACGCAGGTCACATGTTCGCCTCCGCCGAAGTCGGCCATGCTTGCCTCGACAGGCATTTTGAACGAGGCGCAAAGGGGACCCCACATGGCTGATCACGACCACTCCGTGCTCTACGCGGTGAACGACGGACTCGCGACGATCACGATCAACCGTCCCGACGCGATGAACGCCATGAACACCGCGGCCAAGGTGGCCCTGCGCGACGCTCTGCAGGCGGCCGGCGCCGACACCGCTGTACGGGCGGTCCTTCTCACCGCGGCCGGCGGGCGCGCCTTCTGTGTCGGCCAGGACCTCAAGGAACACCTCTCGAAGCTGGCCGAGGTCCGTGCGTCGGGCGGCGGCAACGCGCTCAGTACGGTGCAGGAGCACTACAACCCGATCGTGCGGGCGCTCACCGAAATGCCGAAGCCTGTCGTGGCCGGCGTCAACGGCGCCGCAGCCGGTGCGGGCTTCGGTTTCGCACTCGCCTGCGACTACCGGGTCGCCGCCGACAACGCCTCGTTCAACACTTCGTTCGCCAAGGTCGCCCTCACGGCGGACTCGGGCGTCTCCTGGACCCTGCCCCGGCTGATCGGCCACAGCCGCGCCGCCGATCTGCTGCTCTTCCCGCGCTCCGTCTCCGCGCAGGACGCCCATGCCCTGGGCATCGTGAACAAGCTGGTGCCCGCCGCCGACCTCGTCGCCGAGGCCACCGCGGTGGCCCGCGCCCTGGCGGACGGCCCGACGGTGGCGTACGCCGCGCTCAAGGAGTCGCTGGCCTACGGGGCCGGTCACACCCTGGGCGAGGCGCTGGAGAAGGAGGACGAGCTCCAGACGAGGGCGGGCGCGTCGCAGGACCACACGATCGCGGTGCAGGCGTTCCTCGACAAGGAGAGGCCGAAGTACCTCGGCCGGTAGAGCGGCTCCGGCTCTACGCCACTGAGCCGCCGCCGCGGGCCACGCAGTCCGCGAGGTGGTCGTCGACCAGGCCGCACGCCTGCATCAGGGCGTAGGCCGTGGTCGGACCGATGAACCGCAGCCCGCGCTTCTTGAGGTCCTTCGACAGTGCCGTGGACTCCGCGGTGACGGCCGCCACGTCCCCGAGGACGCGCGGGGCGGGGCGGCTCTCACGATCGGGGGCGTGCGACCAGATCAGCTCGTCCAGCTCGCCGTCCTGCCAGCCGGACAACGTCCGGGCGTTGGCGAGAGTGGCGTCGATCTTCGCCCGGTTGCGGATGATGCCCGCGTCGGCGAGCAGCCGCTCCCGGTCCTCGTCGGTGAACGCCGCCACCTTCGGGATGCTGAAGCCGGCGAACGCGCTGCGGAAGCCCTCCCGGCGGCGCAGGATCGTCAGCCAGGACAGCCCGGACTGGAATGCCTCCAGGCACAGCCGTTCGAAGAGGGCGTCGTCGCCGTGGACCGGGCGGCCCCATTCGGTGTCGTGGTAGACGAGGTAGTCCTCGGTGGCCAGACCCCACGGGCAGCGCAGCCCGCCGTCCGCCGCCGCTTCGGCTCCGCTCATCGACCGGCCTCCTCGTCGGGGCCCGGGTCGCGTGGGCCCTCGTCCGACGCGGACGGGGACGGGGACCGCGGGAACGGCTCCGGCGCCTCCCAGGGCGCCTGTGGGCGGTCCTCGGGCTGCTTCAGGAGATCGGGACGGCCGGCTCTGGTGGCCTGGGCGCCGGCGAGCGCCGACTCCAGCTCCGCGATCCGTGCGTCCCGCTCGGCGAGCTCGGCCCCGAGACGGCCCAGCGCGTCGTCCACATCGGCCATCCGATAGCCACGGGCGGCGACGGGCAGCCGGAGCGCCTCGACATCCGCCCGGCCGACCGGGCGCGTCGCGGGCAGCGGATCCGTCAGCTGCTCGGGCGCCACGTCCTGCAGGATGGCACTCTTCCCTCCGCCGACCACCGCGAGGGTGACCGCGGCAACCACCACCACCATCGCGAGCAGCAAGAACCAGAACACGCGCATCTCCCCGGGAGCGGAATTTCGTCCGGGTCCGATCGTGCCATGAGGGACTGACAGTTAGGGTCGCAGTCGGTCCTGGCAGGCTCTCTGCCGGGGGATTCACAGGGAGAGACTCGGGATGCGAAGCGGTGCGCTCAGGCTGGGGCGGCGCGAATTCGGTGCGCACGAGCCGGTGATCATGGCGATCGTGAACCGCACCCCGGACTCCTTCTACGACCAGGGCGCCACCTTCCTCGACGAGCCCGCGCTCTCCCGGGTCGAGCAGGCCGTGGCCGACGGTGCCGCGATCATCGACATCGGCGGAGTGAAGGCCGGCCCCGGCGAGGAGGTCACCGCCGAGGAGGAGGCCCGTCGCACCGTCGGTTTCGTCGCCGAGGTGCGCCGTCGTCACCCGGACGTGGTGATCAGCGTCGACACCTGGCGCCACGACGTCGGTGAGGCCGTCTGCGAGGCGGGCGCGGACCTGCTGAACGACGCGTGGGGCGGGGTCGACCCGAAACTGGCGGAGGTCGCCGCGCGGTACGGGGCGGGTCTCGTCTGCACCCACGCGGGCGGCGCCGAGCCCCGTACCCGGCCGCACCGGGCCGGGTACGAGGACGTGATGGCCGACATCCTGCGGGTGACCGTGGGACTGGCCGAGCGGGCCGTGGAACTGGGGGTCCGGCCGGACGGGATCATGATCGACCCCGGTCACGACTTCGGGAAGAACACCCGGCACTCGCTCGAGGCCACGCGCCGGCTCGGCGAGATGGCGGAGACGGGGTGGCCGGTGCTGGTCTCGCTCTCCAACAAGGACTTCGTCGGCGAGACGCTCGACCGGCCGGTGAAGGAGCGGCTGCTCGGCACGCTGGCGACGACCGCGGTGTCCGCGTGGCTGGGGGCGCGGGTGTACCGGGTCCACGAGGTGGCGGAGACACGGGACGTCCTGGACATGGTGGCGTCCATCGCCGGACACCGGGCGCCGGCCGTGGCGCGACGGGGGCTGGCGTAACGAGGTGGGTGGCGTAACGGGGGCTGGCGTAACGGGGTGGGTGGCGGGTCCGCCGCGGGCGGTGTGCGCCTGCGGCGGGCCCCCCCCCACAACGGAAAATCACAACTATTAAAACAACACAACAACACAGTAATAGGGGTTTGGGTGTTGTGGGGGTT
>NZ_JBEOVJ010000084.1:0-36124 GCF_040295435.1 Streptomyces sp. NPDC002809 | reverse complement strand
GTACATGTTCAGCGAGACGGTGAGCGTCGAGTCCGAGGGTCCGCCCTGCGTCACCGGCCGCGTCCGCTCACTCCTGGGTGTCCGTGCCGGCGGGTGCGCGGTCCTCCTGCGCCGGGGCGCTCGCCGTACCCGTCGGGTCGGGTGCGGAGCTGTTGCCGTCACCGGTGGCCGCCGGGCTGGGCGCGGGAGCCGGAGCCGTACCGTCCCCGGCGGATGCCGACGGGGTGGGCGTGGGCGTCGGGTCGGCCGAGGAAGCGCCGTCCCGGTCCGGTTCCGGGCTCGCGCTCCGTCCGCTGTCCTGCGAGTCGGCGCCGGGTGCCGTGCTGTCGTCCTGGCCGGGCGCAGTGGCGTCCTGTTCCGGGCCGGTACTGGGGGACGGTGCCGGGTCCGAGGAACCCGAGCCCCGCTCGCCGCGCACGACGGAGCCGACGGTGGTCCCCCGGCCGCCGCTCAGGTCGTTCCCGGAGACCAGCTCGAACGTGGTGATCCCCGCCATCGAGACGACGAACACCACGGCGGCCCCGAGAGCCGAGCGCTTCCAGCCGCGGATCCGGGTGCCGTGCGTGGTCGCCTGCGTGAACTCTTCGTCCGGCGAGGGGGCCGCCGTGAGCCGCCGGGTTCCGTCCGGCGACTCGATCAGCTGCGTACGGTCCGGGTCGGCGGTCACCTTGCGCAGCACGGTCGTGGCATCCACCGGGCGCAGGACGGCTGTGGCGTCGGCGTCCTTCTGCGCGGGGACCTCGCCCCGTACCGGAGGATCCACCTGCCGCAGGACGGTCGTGGCATCCAGTGGGCGCAGCATCGCGGTGGCATCGGCGGATCCGGGCGTCTCGCGAAGCGCGACCCGCGATCGTGAAGTCACCCACTCGGCATCCGGGTCGCCACCCTCACGGGTCTGACGCGTGTGGACCGTCACCTCGCGGCCCGGGTGCTTCACCTGGACCGTCACCTCGCGGATCTGCTCGCCCGTGCGGCGGAAGAAGTGCTGGAAGACCGAGCCGCCGCAGGTGGCCACGACGCTCATCACCCCGGCGCCGAGAATCGTCCCGTACACACCCAGTTGAGAGGCCGCCACCGCCGCCGCGACCGCCGCCACAGCACTGCCCGCCACCTGGGGCAGGCTCAGATCTATCCGCCTTTCTCTGGGTTCTGTGTCGCTTTCCGGCTTCTGCACCATTTCCAGCCCTTGATTGACATCTCTCCCACCATGCAACAACAAGGGACATTTGAGCGAAGCGGATAGTTCCGTTTACGGGGATTGTGTGAAGCAGGACACGCGATACGGGCATCCTGCCTCCAACTGGGTATCTCAACTCCCGTGCCTCACGAGAACTTCGGCGGCGCGGCGGTCCACCCCCATGGCCCGAATGGAGTACTGTGGCGAGCCCTGGGGCCGGACTCCCGCGTGGAATCCGGAACCCTCGGGGAGGGAGCCGAAGGAGGCACTCGATCCGGCGGCGCCGCGGCATCGCACGGGGCCAGCTACGCTGGGTGACCATCGGTTACTTTGCGTTGCGCAAGAGGTCACCGTGTCATACCGGCGATCAAGGGCTCACGCCCGACACGCCGGGAAACACGGCAATGTTGTGGCAGGCAGCACCCGGGCAGGCCACACTCGACTAGCGGAAGCAGCGACGCACGTGACGTCGGCAGGCACCACCCGGGAGGTCCCCATGCCCGAACTGCGTGTCGTGGCCGTCTCCAACGACGGCACACGACTGGTGCTCAAGGCTGCAGACAGCACGGAGTACACGCTCCCGATCGACGAGCGGCTGCGAGCCGCCGTGCGCAACGACCGCGCGCGGCTCGGTCAGATCGAGATCGAGGTGGAGAGCCACCTCCGCCCCCGCGACATCCAGGCCCGGATACGAGCCGGTGCCTCCGCGGAGGAGGTCGCTCAGTTCGCCGGGATTCCGGTCGACCGTGTCCGCCGCTTCGAGGGCCCTGTGCTCGCGGAGCGCGCCTTCATGGCCGAGCGGGCCCGGAAGACTCCTGTGCGCCGCCCGGGCGAGAACACCGGCCCCCAGCTCGGCGAGGCGGTGCACGAGCGCCTGCTGCTGCGCGGCGCCGACAAGGAAACCGTCCAGTGGGACTCGTGGCGCCGCGACGACGGCACCTGGGAGGTCCTCCTGGTGTACCGGGTCGCCGGCGAGCCGCACTCGGCGAGCTGGACCTACGACCCGCCACGCCGGCTGGTCCAGGCCGTCGACGACGAGGCGCGCTCACTGATCGGCGAGACCGACGACGTCGCCGCACCCGAACCGAGCTTCCCGTTCGTCCCCCGCATCGCCCGGCTGCCGCGCGACCGGCCGCTCGACCGCGCCCTCGACCGCCAGATGGAACGCCCCACGCCGCCTCCGCCCCCGGAGCCGGAGGAGCGCATCGGCGGGGTCACCGCGAGCGAGCGGGATTCGCTCACCAGCCTGCTGGAGGCGGTACCGAGCTTCCGCGGCGACATGGTCGTACCGGAACGGCCCGCACCGCCCGAGCCCCCGGCGCTCGAACCCGCCGTCCACAAGCCGGAGGCCGAGGAGCCGCCGGCCCCCGCGGCGTCGGCCGGCGCCGGTTCCGCCTACGCGGACGTGCTGATGCCGCGCGCGGTCGCGGGTCACCGCGACCGGCTCACCGGGACGACGGACCGACAGGCCGAGGCGGACGGGGTCAGGCCCGGACGCCGGGCCGCGGTGCCGAGCTGGGACGAGATCGTCTTCGGCACGCGCCGCAAGAAGCAGGACTGAGCCGAACCGGGTGACCGCGGCATGACGAGGGCCCGTACGCAGCCGCGTACGGGCCCTCGTGCGCTGCCCGGGCCGGAGCCGCAGCCCCGGCAGGCTCCCCTACTGCGGGTCGGGGCCCGTGGCGATCGGGCGGGACTCGTCGCGCGTCCAGTGCGACCAGGAGCCCGCGTAGAGGGCGCCGGTGAATCCGGCGAGCTCCAGCGCCAGCACCTGATGGGCGCCGGAGACCCCCGAGCCGCAGTAGACGCCGACCTCCGCGGTGTCCTCGGAGGCGCCCAGCCCGGAGAACCGGCCGGCCAGCCGCTCGGCGGGCAGGAACCGCCCGTCCTCACCGACGTTCTCCCCGGTCGGCGCCGAGACCGCGCCCGGAATGTGCCCGCCCACCCGGTCGATCGGCTCCACATCGCCCCGGTAGCGCTCGGCCGCCCGCGCGTCGAGCACCAGGCCCGAGCGGGCGAGGGCGGCCGTGCCGTCCGCGTCCAGCAGGGGCAGCGCACCGGGCGCGGGAACGAAGTCACCCTCGGCGGGGGCCGGAATCTCCTTCGACAGCTCGCCGGTCCAGGCAGCGAGACCGCCGTCCAGCACCCGGACATCCCGGTGCCCCGTCCAGCGCAGCAGCCACCAGGCACGGGCCGCCGCCCAGCTCTGGCCGCCGTCGTACACGATCACCGAACTGTCCCGGCCGACGCCCGCGCGGCGCATCACCGCACCGAACTCCTCCAGGTCGGGCAGGGGATGACGCCCACCGTCACCGGCCGGACCGGCAAGCTCGGCCTCCAGATCGACGAAGACCGCGCCGGGAATGTGCCCGGCCTCGTAGTCGGAGCGGCCATGAGGGCCGCCCAGCTGCCAACGTACGTCCAGGAGCACCGGCGGACGTGGCCCCGCCGACTCGCTCACACATTCGGATGCGGAGATGATGGGCTTCATGTGTGCCATCTTCGCGCAGCGGCAGCCTCACGCGTAACAGCGCCGAAAGGGACATACCGCAACGAACTGGACCTTCTCTGTCGAGATCACGGAAAAGACGGCGCGGCCGGGGCGCATCACGCGCCGGGTGGTGCAAGCATCTGCACGGGGCGTACACATCCCGTACCGCACAACGGCGCGCCGGCCCCGTTCCCCCGTACGGCCACCACGATGGTCCGAGGAGAGTGTGACGATGACCGAGGCTGCCGCTCGGCGTACACCCGGAACACCTTGCTGGGTAAGCCTGATCGTGCACGGCCTGCACACGACCCAGAACTTCTACGCCGAACTGTTCGGCTGGGAGTTCGGCCCCGGCCCCGAGCAGCTCGGCCCGTACGTCCGGGCACTGATCGACGGGCAGGAGGTCGCGGGCATCGGACAGCTGCCGCCCGACCGGCACCTCCCGATCGCCTGGACGACCTATCTGGCCACCGACGACGCCGACCTCACGGCGGAGACGATCCGCGCCTGCGGCGGCACGGTCGGTGTCGGACCGCTCGACGCCGGGCAGGCGGGCCGGATGGCCATCGCCTCCGACCCCGGCGGAGCCGTGTTCGGGATCTGGCAGGCGGCCGCGCACGTCGGCACCACGCTGGCCGGCGCCCCCGGCACCCCGGTCTGGAACGAGCTGGTGACCCGGGAGACGTCGACGGTCGCCAAGTTCTACCAGGCGGTCTTCGGCTACGAGGCCGAGGCGATCGTCTCGGCCGACTTCGACTACCAGACCCTCCACCTCGACGGTCGCCCGGTGGCCTCGCTGCACGGCGTCGGCCACGCCCTGCCACGCGACCGTGGCCCGCACTGGATGACGTACTTCGAGGTCGCCGACACGGACGAGGCGGCGCAGCGCGTGGTGGAACTCGGCGGACACATCCTGCAGCCCCCCAGGGAGGGTTCCAGCGGCAGGGTGGCCACGGTGGCGGACCCGGAGGGCGCGGCGTTCACGATCGTACGGTCGGCGGAGCGCTGAGGAGGCCGGCGAGCGGCGGTGCCGTCCCCGCGCCTCGCGGAACTCGACGGCCTTCTCGTCGTCGCGGCGATACACATGTGCGGGGCACGGCCACCCCTCGCCAGGTGCCTCGGTACTCCCCGACCGGCGCCCAGGAGGGATCGGCCCGCGAGCCGTACCCCGGTAGCCCGCGCAACAGGCCGGGTCGCCCGGTCCGGCGTCACCGGGCAGCGGTGTTTCGACCGTCATCGCCGCAACGGACTGCAGGGGTTCCGAGAAGCCGGACGAATAGGATGCGGGCATGTCTCACAGCGTCTGTGCACTCGTCGTGACCGGACCGGTTGACACCGAGCGAGCCCGCTCGGTGGGACTGTGCGCCGCCCTCGTGCACGACGGCATCAGTGTGTTCCCGATCAACCACTACTTCTCCGCCTACTGGGCTGCGAAGCGCGGCAACAGCGGACAGCTCGATCTGCCTGACGGCCTGTCCGGCCCGTTCCCGGCCGAGGCGGTGCTGCGTGACCTCGTTGGCGAGGTGACCGGCACGAACAGGCCGCGGTTCGCGGTCATCGCGACGGACTACTTCGCCGGGATCGGTGGCCAGTGGGCTGCGGCGTTCGACGGTGAGGAGCGCCTGACACCTGATGACGCATCAATCAACCAGGCCCTTGCCGCACTTGGCGTGAGGGCGACCGCTTCCATGGATGAGTTCGACGTGATCGGTCTTGGCCGGTTCCGGAGCAACCCGGACCATCTTGACGAGTACGTCGGCCTTTGCGAGGAACTCGGCGTGTGACCGAGCACGTCGGTCTGTGTGCAGAACCCGGCGTATGACCGAGCACGTCGGCCTGCGCGACTAACCCGGCGTACGACGGCCTGCCGGAGTCGTGCCCACGCGCACCCTCAGCTGGACGCCACCGGCAGGACGTCCGGCGAGAGAGCGCCGGCGCGGACGGAACCGCTCGTCATACGGCGACAGTGGTGGCGCCGGCACAACACCTCGTAGCCGACCTCCGCAGCGGGACTGCTCACGTCACCGACAACGACCTGCTCACCCTCCACCACCATCTCGCCGCCCACCGTCCGGGCGTTGTGGGTGGCACGGGCGCCGCACCAGCACAGGGCCTCCACCTGGAGGGCCTCTATGCGGTCGGCGAGCTCGATCAGCCGCTGCGAGCCGGGGAAGAGCCTGGTGCGGAAGTCCGTGGTGATCCCGAAAGCGAAGACGTCCAGCCCCAGATCGTCCACGACGCGGGCCAGTTGGTCGATCTGTTCCGGGGCGAGGAACTGCGCCTCGTCGACGATCACGTAGTCCACCCTGCCGCCCTGGGAGAGCTGACCGACGAGGTGCGCGTACAGGTCCATGCCCTCGGACGCCTCGACGGCCTCCGTGACCAGGCCCAGCCGGGAGGACAGCTTCCCCTCCCCCGCCCGGTCGTCACGGGTGAAGATCACGCCCTGGAGCCCTCGTGCCGAACGGTTGTGTCCGATCTGGAGGGCCAGCGTGCTCTTTCCGCAGTCCATCGTTCCGGAGAAGAACACAAGCTCGGGCATGAGGGGTTGAGCACCTTTCGGGACAGGCGGGGAGGAGGACTGAGCGGAACGGGTGGGATCTAGGTACGTACTTCGAGGAGTGGGACGAGCTGCTCGACGGGGGTCATCGAGCCGTGCATGCCGACCATCGCGGACTCGTGCGGCTCGTTGACCGAGGCGGTGATCACCACGTCGTCGTGGGCCGCCGCGACCACGTCGCCGATTCTGCCACGCACCCGCTCGTCGATCCGCGGGCCGAACCAGCCTGCCTCGACGGCCTCGTCACGGCTCGCCACCCAGAACTGCTCGCCGAGCACCTCGCGCCAGACGGTCAGCACATCGGCCTCGGCACCCGGGACGGCGTAGACATGGCGGGCGCGGCCCTCGCCGCCGAGCAGAGCGACGCCGGCGCGCAGCTCCCAGTCCTCGTCGAAGTCGATCCTGGACTGTTCGTCGAACGGGATGTCGATCATTCCGTGGTCGGCGGTGATGTACAGCGCCGAGCGCGGCGGAAGCTGCTCGGCGAGGCGCCGGGCCAGGCCGTCGACGTACATCAGCTGCCCTCGCCAGGCGTCGGAGTCGACGCCGAAGCGGTGGCCCTTGCCGTCGACCTCGCTGTAGTACGTGTAGACCAGGGAGCGGTCCCCGGCGGCCAGCCGTTCGGCCGCGACGTCCATCCGCTCCTCGCCGGTGAGCCGGCCGAGGAAGGAGCCGCCGCTGAGCGCGACCTTGGTCAGCGGAGTCTGCTCGAAGGTGGGGGCGGAGACCTGGGCGGTACGCACTCCGGCCGCGTCGGCCAGCTGGAAGACGGTGGGGTACGGCTGCCAGACCTTCGGCGCCGTCCACGGCTTCCAGCGGAGCTGGTTCATCAGCGCGCCGGTCTCCGGGTTGCGGACCGTGTAACCGGGCAGGCCGTGTTCGCCCGGCGGGAGCCCGGTGCCGACCGACGCCAGCGAGGTCGCGGTGGTGGCCGGGAATCCCGCGGTGATCGGGCGGCCCGTGCCACCGCGCGACGTGGGCAGGAGGGAGTGCAGGAACGGTGCCTCGTCCGGGTGCGCCTGGATCTGCTCCCAGCCGAGGCCATCGATCAGGAAGACGCAGTTGCGGTCGGCGGGGGTGAGCTCGGGGATCACCGCGGTGAAACCGGGGACGCCCTGTCCCGCGACGAGCGTCGGCAGCAGATCGGCGAGCGAGCCGCTGCCGTACTCCGGTACGGGGGCGGTGTCGACGGGCAGCAGCACAGGGTCCTGCCAGGCCGGCTGGACCATCAGCGGCCGGCCGCCGGGGTCACGGCCGTGGCCTCGGAGAGCGCCTGGGCGAACGCGAGCGTCTGGCGCACGGTGTCGGGGCCGTCGCCGGCCTCGCTGACCCGCAGGCTCAGGTCATCGGCAGTGGAGCTGCCGGTGTAGCCGTGGTCGGCCTCGCAATTGGCGTCGCCACAGGCTGCGGGCTCCAGGTCGATCCGGGAGACCGCGCCCCAGCCGATGGTCAGGACGACCTCACGGGGCAGCGTGCCCGGGACGTACTTCTCCGGGTTGGCCACGACCCTGCTGACCACGACCGAGGAGATCCGGTCCAGCTTGACCGACTCGGTGGAGGTGGTGGCGTACGGCGTCGGGGAACTGGTGTCGGCGTTCTGCTCGTCGGTGTGGCTGACGATGAAGCGGGTGTCCGTGAGCACCAGCACCGTGACGTGACGGCGCACCTCATTGGAGTCGAAGGTCGTCTCCTGGTGCACCAGGTAAGAAGCGACCGGCTCACCGCCCACGGCGGCCTCCACCGCCTCGGCCACGAGGGCCGGGTAGTAGCCGCTGCGCTCGATCGCCGCGCGCAGCCCCTGGGTCGTCGTACCGGTCTTAGCCATACGCACCATCTTACGGGGGGCTGATGACTGCCCGGGACGTCCTGCCATCCCAGCCGGACGGGGCGGGAAGCGGGACGGGTCAGTAGTTGGACAGGCGGCGGGGGCCCAGGTCGGTTCGGGCCGGGGGCGGCGAGAACCGGACGCTCGCTCCGAGGACGGTCAGACCCTGGGTGGCGACCACGACCGGTTCCAGGGCGATGGAGACCACCTCGGGGTGGTCGTCGACCAGCCGCGAGACCCGCAGCAGCAGTTCCTCCAGCGCTGCGGTGTCCACGGGTGCCGAGCCGCGCCAGCCGAAGAGGACCGGGGCCGCCCGGATGGACCGGATCAGCTCGGCGGCGTCGCGGTCGGTGGCGGGCACCAGGCGGTGCGCGGTGTCGCCGAGGAGTTCGGAGGGTGCGCCCGCCAGGCCGAAGGAGAGGACGGCGCCGGCCGCCGGGTCGATGGCGGCCCGCACGACGGTGTCGACGCCGCGCGGGGCCATCGACTGCACGACGGGCCGGAGCTCGGCGGGCTTGCCGAGCAGGTCGGTCAGTTCGCCGTACGCCCGGCGCAGCGCGCTCTCGCCGGCGAGGTCCAGGCGGACCCCGCCGAGGTCGGCGCGGTGACGCAGATGGGGCGCGGTCGTCTTCAGCGCCACGGGGTAGCCGAGCCGCGCCGCCGCGGCCACGGCCTCATCCGGTCCGGGAGCCGGGAGGGTGGGCCGGACGGTGATGCCGTAACAGGCGAGGAGTTCGCGGGCCTCGTCGTGTTCCAGGGGCCTGCCACGCGGATCGGGGTCCGGGCCGAGCAGGGTGTCGATGAGGGCGGCCGCCGCCGGCTCGTCGATGGTGTCGTCGAGGAACTCGGGCACCTTCCCGGGGGCCGCGGCCTGGCGACGCCACTGGGCGTACCGCACGGCTTCGGCGAGTGCCCGGACCGCGCGTTCGGCGGCGGGGTAGGCGGGGATCCGGCCGACGGCACGAGGGGCCGGGGCATCGGGAGCGGCAGCACCGGCATCGGCGGCTCCGGGGGCCGGGGCATCGGGAGCGGCAGCACCCGCCGGCCCGGAGCCGGGTGGGGTCCCGGCCGGGCGCCCCGGCGACGCCTGCCCCGGGCGCTGCTGCGCCACCGTGCTGGTCGCTGCGGCCAGGGCCTCCGCCAGGCCGCCGATCTCCACATGGACCACGGCCACCGGCTTGGCCGGACCGGCGGCGGCCGCCGCGTGCAGGGCGGTGGCCAGGACCTCCCCGTCGCCCGACTCCGCCTCACCGTTCTCGCCCACCCACGGGATCGCCGTCACGACCACGGCGTCACAGCCGTCGTCGGCCAGCGCCTCGGCCAGCGCGTCCCTGAAGTCCTGCGGGGTGGCGGCCGTGGTGAGGTCGACGGGCGGGCGCGGGCGCAGCCCCTCCGCCAGGCAGGCGTCGTACGTGAGCAGCCCGAGGGACTCCGAGTTGCCGAGGATCGCGACCCGTCCGCCGGCGGGGAGCGGCTGGTCGGCCAGGAGCAGGCCCGCGTCGACCATCTCCGTCACCGTGTCGACGCGGATGACGCCCGCCTGCCGCATCAGCGCGGAGACCGTCGCGTCCGGGATCCGGCTGACGGGGACCGCGTGGCCGGGCGGGGTGGAGCCGCTGTGCCGGGCACCCTTCACGACGACCACCGGCTTCACGGCAGCGATCCGCCGGGCGAGGCGGGTGAACTTGCGGGGGTTGCCGAGCGACTCCAGGTAGAGGAGGGCGACGTCGGTGTCCGGGTCCTCGTACCAGTACTGGAGGAAGTCGTTGCCGGAGATGTCGGCGCGGTTGCCGGCCGAGATGAAGGTGGAGAGCCCCGCCCCGCGCCGGTAGAGCCCGGAGAGCAGGGCGATGCCGATCGCGCCGGACTGGGTGAACAGGCCGATGCGTCCCGAAGCAGGCCGTTCGGGCGCGAGGGAGGCGTTGAGCCGGACGGACTCGGAGTTGTTGATGATGCCGAAGGCGTTCGGGCCGATGATCCGCATGCCGTACGAGCGGGCCTGGCGCACCAGTTCGCGCTGGCGTTCGCGTCCTTCGGCGCCCCACTCCGCATATCCGGCGGACAGGACGACGAGCCCCTGGACGCCGTGTTCCCCGCAGTCCGCGACGGCCTCGGGCACGCGGTCGGCGGGGACGGCGACGACGGCGAGGTCGACCGGTTCCCCGATCTCACCGAGGGAGCGGTGGGCGGGCACGCCGTCGATCGTGGCCTGATCGGCGGCGAACGCGCTGTTCACGGCGTAGGTGCGGCCGGTGAAGCCGGCACTCAGAAGGTTGCGCAGGACCGTACGGCCTACGCCGCCGGGGGTGCGGCCCGCGCCGATGACGGCGACGGAGCCGGGGGCGAGCAGCCGCTGCACGGAGCGGGCCTCCGCCCGGTGTTCCCGGGCGCGCTGGACGGCCAGCGACTCGGCGGTCGGTTCCAGGTCCAGGGTGAGGTGGACGGAGCCGTCCTCGAAGCTGCGCTGCTGGGTGTACCCGGCATCCCGGAACACCTTGATCATTTTGTTGTTGGCCGGCAGCACCTCGGCGGCGAAGCGGCGGATGCCCCGCTCCCGGGCGACGGCCGCGATGTGTTCGAGCAGCGCCGAGGCGACTCCGCGGCCCTGATGGGCGTCCTGGACGAGGAAGGCGACCTCGGCCTCGTCGGCCGGGGCCGAGGCGGGCCTGCCCTGCTCGTTGATCCGGTCGTAGCGGACCGTGGCGATGAACTCGCCGCCCACCGTGACGGCCAGCCCCACCCGGTCGACGTAGTCGTGATGGGTGAAGCGGTGGACGTCCTTGGCGGAGAGCCGGGGGTAGGGAGCGAAGAAGCGGTAGTACTTCGACTCGTCGGAGACCTGCTCGTAGAAGCTGACCAGCCGGTCGGCATCGTCCGTGGTGATGGGCCTGATGCGCGCGGTGCCGCCGTCGCGGAGCACCACGTCCGCCTCCCAGTGATCGGGGTAGGCGTGATGCGGACTCTGCTCCGGAGAGGGCTGCATGGGCAAAGCCTACGGCTCCGTCAGCGGTCGCGTGGGGGCCGGGGCCGGGGCAGTCTGAGGGGGGCCGGGCGACGGTCGGCGCGGGCCGGGAACGGCCCGCGGGTCGGCTGGAGCACCGCGCACTGCATGAGAGACTGGTCTAGACAACCATTGATTCGTGAAGGGCAGAACCATGGCTGAGCGCCGCGTCAACGTCGGTTGGGCCGAGGGCCTGCACGCCCGCCCCGCTTCCATCTTCGTCCGTGCCGCCACGGCTTCCGGCATCCCCGTGACCATCGCCAAGGCCGATGGCAACCCGGTGAACGCGGCCTCCATGCTCGCCGTGCTCGGGCTCGGCGCACAGGGCGGCGAGGAGATCGTCCTCGCGTCCGACGCCGACAACGCCGAAGCCGCCCTGGACCGCCTGTCCAAGCTGGTCGCCGAGGGGCTCGACGAGCTTCCGGAGACCGTCTGATCCCCGGGTCACGACAACAGGCGTTCCCGCGGGAGAGCCGCGGCACCCTTCACCGGGAGCCGCGGCTCTTTCGTTTTCATGAAGGCCTTCACTCCACAACACGCACAACCTCTGCCCGGGATAGGGGTGCGCCCGGAAAGCCGCTTCCGCCGAAGGAAATTCGGGCAGCACGAATAGAGCCCTGCGGAATGCCCATTCTTTGTATACGGCGCAATTGTTAATGCCGTCCGCTCGGCGTGTTTACGGAATGTTGCGAGGTCCTCACCCGGGCGGGGCGGACCGTGGCAGCATCGGGCCGGCCGGGGCGGCGCAGCCGGTACGCGGTGGTGGCCCGCTCGGCATGCTGGGCGGCCAGGGACCTCGCCCTCTCCGCGTCACCGCGCGCCACGGCGTCCACGATCGCTCCGTGCTCGGCCCACGAATCGGCCGGGCGGGCCGGATGCTCGACCACGTACATCCAGGCGGTCTTGTGCCGGAGCTGGGTGAGCATCGCGATCAGGCCGGGACTGCCGGAGGCCTGCGCGAGTGTCTCGTGGAACCAGCCGCCCAGGGAGCGCAGATCGTCGCCCTCCCCCCTGCGGGCCCGCTCCTGACCGAGCCTGACCAGGCCGCGCAGCACCTTGAGGTGCGCGTCCGTGCGACGGTGGGCGGCCCGGGCCGCACCGAGCGGCTCCAGGAGCATCCTGACCTCCAGGAGGTCGGCGGCCTCCTGCTCGGTGGGCTCGGCGACGCAGGCTCCGGCGTGCCTGCGGGTGACCACGAACCCCTCGGACTCCAGGGTGCGCAGCGCTTCCCGCACCGGGACCCGGGAGACCCCGTAGCGGCGCGCGAGTACCTCCTCGGTGAGTCGGCTGCCGCGTTCGAAGACACCCGAGACGATGTCTTCGCGGATTGCCGTGCATACCGAATGCGCCGGAATGCGCATGTCCGAACCTCCGCCTTAATCCCCGCGAAACGCGGCCGATCGACGCCTGTCCTGCGACTCTATTGCAATGCGGTCGCATTTCCGACGGCGGGTGGAAATTCATGAATATCTTTTGGTCACCGGCCGTTCGGGAACGACCGGTGCGGACCCGGTGCGGCAGCCGACACGGCGAAGGCCCCGGCGTGATGCCGGGGCCTTCGCCGTGTCCTGGGACCGGTCAGAGGTTGACGCCGTGGGCGCGCAGGTAGGCGACCGGGTCCATGTCGGAGCCGTACGAGGGCGTGGTCCGGGCCTCGAAGTGGAGGTGCGGGCCGGTCGAGTTGCCGGTGGAGCCGGAGAGACCGATCTGCTGCCCGCCGCCGACACTCTGGCCGACGGACACACCGATCGAGGAGAGGTGGCCGTACTGGGTGTACGTGCCGTCCGTCATCCGCAGCACGATGTTGTTGCCGTACGCGCCGCCCCAGCCCGCCTCGACGACCGTGCCGGCGCCTACGGCGACGACGGAGCTGCCGGACGCGGCGTGGAAGTCGATGCCGGAGTGACTGCCGGAGGACCAGAGCGAGCCGCTGGACTTGTAGCCGGTGCTCACGTACGAACCGGCGACGGGGAGCTGGAAGGAGCCGAGCCTGGCGCGCTCGGCGGAACGGGCGGCGCGGGACGCGCTCTCGCGGGCCTCCTCGGCTCGGGCGGCGGCCTTCGCCTTCGCGGCCGCCTCGGCCTTCACCTTCGCCTTCGCCTTGAGCTCCGCCTTCTTCTTCGCCGCGGCCTTCTTCCTGGCCGCCTCGGCCTCGGCCTTCTTCTCCGCGACGTCGGCCTGGTGCTGCTGTGCGTCCGCCTGTGCTTCGATCCGGTCGGCGAGGACGTTCTCGATGGCGATGACCTGGGTGAGGCCGGTCTCGCTGACGGCGGGGGTCTCGGTGTCCGCGGCGAGGGCCGGGGAGGCCAGTCCGCCGATGACGCCGCTGGTGGCCAGAGTCGCGATGCCGACGGCCTTCGCGCCGGTGCGCGTCAGACGGCCCGGGGCACGATGCTTCCCGGTGGCACGGGTGAACGCCATGAAGTGGCTGGTCCTTTCCTTCCTTCTCGCCTACCGGGTTAGCTGACGGGTTCGGAGCAGGAAGGTCTCCTACGGATCCCCCGGCCTCGTACGAGGCTCAGGCATCCGATTCACCCCAGGGACTGCATGGGTCCCCGGCTCCCCAGGCTCGCGCCTGACGGGGACTCGGCGATGACTGCCCGGTAGGTCGCGGATGCGGCATACGGGTGACGGACAGCCGAGCCGACGCTAAGCGGGGGTACTTCCCCACACCAAACGGACAGGGCGTTTTGTAGCGCATCCCACAGGGCAGACAGGCAACCTCTCCAACAAAGCGGACAAAACGGAAGGCCCTGACGGAGTGATCTCCGCCAGGGCCTTCCGTTTGCCCCGGTATCGAGTGAAGTAGCCGGTCGATCAGCCGGTCACGACCGATACCTCGCCGATGCCGAGCGCCCGGACGGGCTCGGCGATCTGCGCCGCGTCACCGACCAGAACCGTGACCAGCCGGTCCTGCGGGAAGGCGTTGACCACGGCCGCGGTCGCCTCGACCGTGCCGGTCTCCGCGAGGCGCGCGTACAGGTGCGCCTGGTAGTCGTCCGGAAGGTGCTGCTCGACCTGGTCGGCGAGGGTGCCCGCGACCGAGGCCGCCGTCTCGAACTTGAGCGGGGCCACACCCACGAGGTTCTGCACGGCCGTCTCGCGCTCTGCGTCCGTCAGTCCTTCGGCGGCCAGGGTCCGCAGGACCGTCCACAGGTCCTCCAGCGCCGGGCCGGTGGACTCCGTGTCCACGGAACCGCTGATGGCGAGCATCGCGGCACCCGTCGCCCCGGAGGCGGAGTCCGGGGCCGAGGAGCGCAGCACCTGGGCGAAGGCCCGCACTCCGTAGGTGTAGCCCTTCTCCTCGCGCAGCACCCGGTCGAGCCGGGAGGTGAGCGTGCCTCCCAGGCAGTACGTGCCGAGCACCTGCGCCGGCCAGACGCTGTCGTGCCGGTCGGCGCCGATGCGGCCGATCAGCAGCTGCGTCTGCACCGCGCCGGGGCGGTCCACGATCACCACACGGCCCGCGTCGTCGGCGGTGATCGGCGGGACGGGGCGTGGCTCTGCGGTGTTGCCCGACCAGTCGCCGACGGTGTCGGCGAGCAGGGCGTCCAGGTCGATGCCCGTGAGGTCGCCGACGACCACGACGGTCGCGGTCGACGGGCGGACGTGGGCGTCGTAGAAGGCACGCACGGCGGCGGAGTCGATCCGTGCCACGGTCTCTTCGGTGCCCTGGCGGGGACGAGACATGCGGGCCGTGGCCGGGAAGAGCTCCTTCGAGAGCTGCTTGGCGGCGCGCCGGGCGGGGTTGGCCTGCTCGTGCGGGATCTCGTCCAGCCGGTTGCCCACCAGCCGCTCGATCTCGCTGTCGGCGAAGGCGGGCGCCCGCAGGGCCTCGGAGACCAGGCCGAGCGCCTTGGCCAGCCGGGAGGCCGGAACCTCCAGGGAGACCCGGACACCGGGGTGGTCGGCGTGGGCGTCGAGCGTGGCGCCGCACCGCTCCAGCTCGGCGGCGAACTCCTCGGCGCTGCGCTTGTCGGTCCCCTCGGACAGGGCGCGCGCCATGATCGTGGCGACCCCGTCCAGCCCCTCGGGCTCGGCGTCCAACGGGGCGTCGAGGAAGATCTCGACCGCCACGACCTGCTGGCCGGGACGGTGGCAGCGCAGCACGGTGAGGCCGTTGGGCAGGGAGCCGCGCTCGGGCGCGGGGAAGGCCCAGGGCCTGGCCACGCCGGGGGCGGGCTGCGGGTGGTACTCCATCGAAACTCCAGTCGCGGCAGCGTCGGTCACTTGTCCGCTCCTTCGTGCGCGTCGGTGTCGGTGTCGGCGGCATCCGCCTCTTCGGCGGCCTCGGCGGGCTCGAGCGGCTCGTAGACCAGCACCGCCCGGTTGTCGGGCCGCAGCTGGGCCCTGGCGGCAGCCTTGACCTCCTCCGCGGTGACATCGAGCACCCGGTGCACGGCGGTCAGGGCGAGCTGCGGGTCGCCGAACAGCACGGCGAACCGGCACAGTTCATCGGCGCGGCCCGCGACCGTGCCGAGACGGTCCAGCCACTCACGCTCCAACTGGGCCTGGGCCCGCTCCATTTCCTCCGGCGTGGGGCCCTCCTCGGCGAACCGGGCCAGCTCCTCGTCGACCGCGCTCTCGATCTGCGGCACCTCGACGCCACCGGACGTCTTGACGTCCAGCCAGCCGAGCGAGGGTGCGCCCGCGAGCCGCAGCAGCCCGAATCCGGCCGCGACGGCCGTCCGGTCGCGGCGGACCAGACGGTTGTGCAGCCGGGACGACTCGCCGCCGCCCAGCACCGTCAGAGCGAGGTCCGCGGCGTCGCACTCGCGGGTGCCGTCGTGCGGCAGCCGGAAGGCGGCCATCAGCGCACGCGCCGGGACCTCCTCGCGGATCTCCTCGCGGATCTCCTCGCCGATGACCTCGGGCAGCGCGCCGTCGCGCGGCGGCTGCTTGCCGTCGTGAGAGGGGATGGTGCCGAAGTACTTCTCGATCCAGGCGAGCGTCTGCTCGGGGTCGATGTCACCGACGACGGAGAGCACGGCGTTGTTCGGCGCGTAGTACGTACGGAAGAAGGTCTGCGCGTCTTCCAGTGTCGCGGCGTCCAGGTCGGCCATCGAGCCGATCGGGGTGTGGTGGTACGGGTGACCCTCGGGGTAGGCGAGCGCGGTCAGCTTCTCGAACGCGGTGCCGTACGGGACGTTGTCGTAGCGCTGGCGGCGCTCGTTCTTGACGACGTCGCGCTGGTTCTCCATGGACTCCTCGTCGAGCGCGGCGAGCAGCGAGCCCATCCGGTCGGCCTCGAGCCACAGGGCCAGCTCCAGCTGGTGCGTCGGCATCGTCTCGAAGTAGTTGGTCCGCTCGAAGCTGGTCGTCCCGTTGAGGGAGCCGCCGGCGCCCTGGACCAGCTCGAAGTGTCCGTTCCCCTTGACCTGGCCGGAGCCCTGGAACATCAGGTGCTCGAAGAGGTGAGCCAGGCCGGTGCGTCCCTTGACCTCGTGGCGCGAACCGACGTCGTACCAGAGGCACACCGCGGCGACCGGGGTCAGATGGTCCTCGGAGAGCACCACGCGCAGGCCGTTGGCCAGACGGTGCTCGGTCGCTGTCAAGCCGCCGGAGCCGGCCTGGGCTGTGGCCGTGTGACCCATGGGCATGTACGTCCCTTCGATCGCGATACTGGAATTGGTGCGAGACCTGCCACTGTAAGCAAGCGCACCGACACCTGGCGAAGTTCCCGTGCCGCGAAAGTTCGCGGGAAAGAGCGTCCCGACCGCCTCGGGACGGGTGGAGAACGCCCTTTGGGACGGGTCGAGGTCCGGGTTGTCAGTGGGGCGGTCCACAATGGTGCGCGTCAGAACCTGAGGTTGCCCGAACAGAATCCGTGAAGGAGTCGCAGCAGCGATGGCCCGCCGCAGCACGAAGACCCCGCCGCCGGTCGACTTCGAGGAGAAGATCCTCGACATCGACGTCGTCGACGAAATGCAGGGCTCCTTCCTCGAGTACGCGTACTCGGTGATCTACTCACGGGCCCTGCCCGACGCCCGTGACGGCCTGAAGCCGGTGCACCGCCGCATCGTCTACCAGATGAACGAGATGGGCCTGCGCCCGGAACGCGGCTTCGTGAAGTGCGCCCGCGTGGTCGGCGAGGTCATGGGTAAGTTGCACCCGCACGGAGACGCGTCGATCTACGACGCGCTGGTGCGGATGGCGCAGCCGTTCTCCATGCGGCTGCCCCTCGTCGACGGGCACGGGAACTTCGGCTCGCTCGGCAACGACGACCCGCCGGCCGCCATGCGGTACACCGAATGCCGGATGGCCGACGCGACGTCACTGATGACGGAGTCGATCGACGAGGAAACCGTCGCCTTCCAGTCGAACTACGACGGCCAGGAGCAGGAACCGGTCGTCCTCCCGGCCGCCTATCCGAACCTCCTGGTCAACGGCACGACCGGGATCGCGGTCGGCATGGCGACCAACATGCCGCCGCACAACCTGGGCGAGGTCATCGCCGCCGCCCGCCACCTCATCAAGCATCCGGGTGCGGACCTGGAGACCCTGATGCGGTTCGTCCCCGGTCCCGACCTGCCGACCGGCGGCCGGATCGTGGGCCTGGGCGGCATCAAGGACGCCTACACGGCCGGCCGCGGCTCGTTCAAGATCCGTTCCACGGTCGCCGTGGAGAACGTCACACCGCGCCGCAAGGGCCTGGTCGTCACCGAACTGCCCTTCACCGTCGGCCCGGAGAAGGTGATCGCCAAGATCAAGGACCTGGTCTCGGCGAAGAAGCTGCAGGGCATCGCCGACGTCAAGGACCTCACCGACCGCTCGCACGGGCTGCGTCTGGTCATCGAGATCAAGAACGGCTTCGTCCCCGAGGCCGTGCTGGAGCAGCTCTACAAGCTGACGCCGATGGAGGAGTCCTTCGGCATCAACAACGTGGCGCTGGTCGACGGACAGCCGCTCACGCTGGGCCTCAAGGAACTCCTGGAGGTCTACCTCGACCACCGCTTCGACGTGGTGCGCCGGCGCAGCGAGTTCCGCCGGACCAAGCGTCGCAACCGGCTCCACCTGGTCGAGGGCCTCCTCGTCGCGCTGATCGACATCGACGAGGTCATCCGCCTCATCCGCTCCAGCGACAACTCGGCGCAGGCCAAGGAGCGGCTCATCGAGCACTTCTCGCTGAGCGAGATCCAGACCCAGTACATCCTGGACACCCCGCTGCGCCGGCTGACCCGGTTCGACCGGATCGAGCTGGAGAGCGAGCGCGACCGGCTCAACGCCGAGATCGCCGAGCTGACCGCGATCCTCGAGTCGGACGCCGAGCTGCGCAAGCTCGTCTCCACGGAACTGGCCCTGGTCGCGAAGAAGTTCGGCACCGACCGGCGCACGGTGCTGCTGGAGTCGGCCGGTTCGCAGGTCGCCTCGGTGCCGCTGGAGGTGGCGGACGACCCGTGCCGGGTGCTGCTGTCCTCGACCGGTCTGCTGGCACGTACGGCCAACGACGACCCGATCGTCTTCGCCGAGGACGCCAAGCGGGCCAAGCACGACGTGATCGTGTCGGCGGTGCCGGCCACGGCCCGCGGCGATGTCGGCGTGGTGACGTCCACCGGGCGGCTGTTGCGGCTCGCGGTGATCGATCTGCCGCAGTTGCCGGACACCCATGCGGCACCCAACCTGTCGGGCGGGGCCATGGTCGGTGAGTTCCTCACGCTGGAGGCGGACGAGGAGGTCGTCTGCCTCACCACGCTCGACGAGTCCTCACCGGGGCTGGCGATCGGCACCCTGCAGGGCGTCGTGAAGCGCGTGGTGCCCGACTATCCCGCCAACAAGGAGGAGCTGGAGGTCATCACCCTCAAGGACGGTGACCGGATCGTCGGTGCGGCGGAGCTGCGCACCGGCGAGGAGGACCTGGTCTTCATCACCTCGGACGCGCAGTTGCTGCGCTACCCGGCGGCGCAGGTACGCCCTCAGGGGCGTCCGGCCGGCGGCATGGCGGGCGTCAAGCTCACCGCGGGGACGGAGGTGCTCTCGTTCGCCGCGGTGGATCCGGCGGTGGACGCCATGGTGTTCACGGTCGCCGGTTCGCACGGCACGCTGGACGATTCGGTGCTGACGTGCAAGCTCACACCGTTCGACCAGTATCCGCGCAAGGGCCGCGCCACCGGCGGGGTGCGCTGCCAGCGGTTCCTGAAGGGCGAGGACGTGCTGGTGTTCGCCTGGGCGGGCGAGACGCCGGCCAGGGCCGCGCAGAAGAACGGCACACCGGCCACGCTGCCCGAGCCCGATCCGCGGCGTGACGGTTCGGGGACACCTCTGGAGAGCCCGGTCGCGGTGATCGCCGGCCCCGTGTAGGCCGCAGGCCCGGCGCTACGTGTCGTCGTCGCCGGGCTGTTGCACGTACCGCAGGACGCCCCACATGGATCGCTCGTGTGCGGCGTCCTGCGGCGTTTCCCGCCCCGTCCCCGCCGGTGCGCGACAGCCCTCGAGCTCCTTGCGCAGGGCCGAAGCGTCCACGCCGGAACCGATCAGGACGAGCCGGGTCAGCCGCGGCTCCCCGCGCGTCCAGGGCCTGGGGACGAACCGCAGGAACCGGCCGACGGCGTGCACCGCGTACGCGTTGTCGGCATCGCCCGCGCCGAAGTCGACGTGACCCTTGATCCGGTAGAGGCCCTCGGGCCGGGAGTCGAGGAACTCCATCAGCCGGCGGGGGTCCATCGGCGCGTCGGAGGTGAAGTCGACGCTCTCGTACGCCGTGTGCAGATGCTCCCCGTGCTCCTCGCCGGTCTCCCGTGCCCGTTCCTCCAGGTACAGGTCCTCGAACGTGAGCTGACGGGCCTTCTCCTCGCCGTCGGGCCGCAGCGCCGGGTCGAAGAGGAGCTCCGGATCGATGCGTCCGTACGTGGCGGGGATGACGGCCGCCGTGCTGCCGGTCGCCGCCACAGCCTCCCGGATGCGCGCCCGCTCCTCCTCGGTGGCCCGGTCCGTCTTGTTCAGGACGACCAGGTCGGCCACGGCGAGATGGCGGTCGATCTCCGGGTGGCGTTCCCGGGTGGCGGCGAACTCGGCGGCATCCACCACCTCGACCAGTCCCCCGTACACGATGTGCGGGTTGTCGCTGGCGAGGAGCATCCGTACGAGTTCCTGGGGTTCGGCGAGCCCGCTCGCCTCGATGACGATCACGTCGAGGCGCGCGGCGGGCCGGGTCAGGGTCTCCAGGTAGGTGTCCAGCTCACTCGCGTCGACCGCGCAGCACAGACAGCCGCCGCCCAGCGAGACCGTCGAGCCGACCTGCCCGGAGACGGTCATGGCGTCGATCTCGATCGAACCGAAGTCGTTGACGATCACACCGATGCGGTTTCCCGCGCGATGGCGCAGGAGGTGGTTGAGCAGCGTCGTCTTGCCGGATCCGAGGAATCCCGCGAGGACGATGACGGGGATCTGCCGGATGCGGGGCGGGGGCGACGCGTTCAACGGGGGGCCTTCCTGCGGTGTCACACGGCCGGGACCGGCTGGGGCGGGGGCGGACCGACGTACCGGGCCGCCGGGCGAATGATCTTCGAGTCCTCCGCCTGCTCCAGGATATTGGCGCTCCAGCCGACGACCCGCGCCGCGCAGAAGGTCGGGGTGAACATCTCGCGCGGCAGCCCGCACAGCTCCATGACCACTCCGGCGTAGAACTCCACGTTCGTGTGCAGTTCGCGCCCCGGCTTGAGCTCGGCGAGGATCGCCTCGACCTGCCGTTCCACCTCGACTGCGAAGTCCACGAGTGGGCCGCCGAAGCCCTGGGCGATGGACCGCAGCATGCGCGAACGCGGGTCCTCGGTGCGGTAGACGGGGTGCCCGAAGCCCATGATCCGGTCGCCGGCGAGCACCCGCTCGCGGATCCAGCCGTCGATGCGGTGGGGGGTGCCGATGGCGTCCAGGGTGTCGAGGGCGCGGCTGGGGGCGCCGCCGTGCAGCGGCCCGGAGAGTGCGCCGACGGCGGCCACCAGGCAGGCGGCGATGTCCGCTCCGGTGGAGGCGACGACGCGGCCGGTGAAGGTCGAGGCGTTGAAGCCGTGGTCGACGGTGGAGATCAAGTACTGCTCGACGGCCCTGACCCGGTCGGCGTCGGGGACTGAGCCGGTCAGCATGTAGAGGTAGTTGGCCGCGTACGGCAGGTCGTCGCGCGGCTCGACCGGTTCGAGCCCCAGGCCGAGCCGGTACAGGGCGGTCAGCACCGTGGGAACGGCGGCGCACGCGGCCAGGGCGTCGCCGCGGCGCCGCTCCGCACCGATGTCGTACACCGGCCGGAAGCCGGCCGAGGCGCCGAGCAGGGAGAGCGCCGTGCGCAGCCCCGCGAGCGGACCGGCTGCTGCGCCCGCGCGGGCTATGGCGGGCAGGGCGTCGCGGACCTCGGCGGGCAGCCGGCGCAGCCCGGCGGTACGGGCGGCGAAGTCGGCGCGGGCAGCCGGGCCGGGCAGTTCGCCCTCCGTCATCAGGTACCAGACGTCCTCGAAACTCCGGGTCTGCGCCAGTTCGATCGCCGAGTACTGCCGGTAGTGGTAGAAGCCCTCGCGGCCCCGGACGTCGCCGAGGGCGGTATCCGTGACGACGACACCCGCCAGGCCGCGGGGGACGTCGAGCGGTGTGTCGACGGTGGTGGTCGTCATTGCTTCCTCCATGGACTTTCCCGTTGCTGTTGACGCGCACGTGGGCGTCAACGTGCGCGTTGCCGTTGACGTGCGCATTGACATTGACGCGCGCATTGACATTGACGCGCGCATTGACATTGATTCAACTGTCCATGCTTGACTTGAGTTATGTCAATGTTGATTGAATCAATATGGATACGGTGGGCAGCATGACGGATCAAGCAGGCGAGGCCGGCCTCGAAGAGCCACTGGCGCAGCGGCTCACCACACGCGAGACGGCCGAACGCCTGGGCGTGAAGCCCGAGACGGTGTACGCATACGTGAGCCGGGGCCAGCTCAGCAGCAACCGCGCACCGGGCGGGCGGGGAAGCACGTTCGACGCTGCGGAGGTCGACGCCCTGGTCCGGCGCACGGGACGCAGGGAGCCAGCCGCCCCGGCCGGCACGCTGTCCTTCCCCACGGGCGTCACACTCATCGGGAGCGACCGGTACTTCTTCCGCGGCGTCGACGCCACAGAACTGGCCCGGCGCCATACGTACGAGGAGGTCGCGGAGTGGCTCTGGACCGGGGAGCTGCGACCCGGCGTCCGCTTCACAGCCCCGGCCGAGGCACTCACAGCGGCCCGAAGGGCGGTCGGCGCGCTGCCGCCGCACTGCGGCTCGACGGACCGGCTGCGGGTGGCGGTGGTCGCGGCCGCGGCGGCCGACCCCCTGCGTTTCGACCTGTCGCGCGAGGCGGTGCTCGGTGGCGCCCGGAGCCTGATCCCTACCTTGGCCGCCGCACTTCCGGCGGTCACGGAGGACATCGGGGAGGCGACGGGCGGGACGGCGCCTCCCCGCCTGGCACGTCAACTGTGGCCGAAACTGACCGGCCGCCCGGCCGACGAGGCGTCACTGACCGTACTGGACACCGCGCTGGGGCTGCTGATCGACCACGATCTGGCCGCCTCCACCCTGGCCGCACGGGTCGCCGCCTCCGCCCGCGCCCATCCCTACGCCGTGGTCTCGGCAGGGCTCGGGGTACTGGAAGGCCCTCTGCACGGCGCCGCGAGCGGGCTGGCGCACCGCATGCTGACCGAGGTCCTGGAACGGGGCGGGGCAGCTCCGGTGGTCGCGGACCATCTGCGTACCGGACGCCGGGTGCCTGGACTCGGCCACCGGCTCTACACCGGCGAGGACCCCCGGGCGCGCACCCTCTTCGAGCTGCTCGCCGAGATCCCGCAGGCCGCGCCCGCCCTGGCTGCCGCCCGTGACGTCGTCGCCACGACCGCTCGCCACACCCCGCTGCACGCCAATGTCGATCTGGCGCTCGCCGTGCTCTCCGTCTCCTCGGGCATGGCCGTGGAGGCGGGAGAGACGGTGTTCGCGATCTCCCGCACGGCAGGCTGGATCGCGCACGCGCTGGAGGAGTACGGGGAGCGCCCGCTGCGGATGCGTCCCAGCGGGCAGTACACCGGCCCTCAGCCGCCCCAGCCGCTACCCACCGCCGTTTCGCAATAGCCGATTCCCACAGCGCAAATTAGCGACGGTCAGCGGGAAGCGCCGCGCGGGGGCTGGGCCGTCGAACCCCGCACCACCAGCTCGGGCTCGAAGAGCAGCTCGTCGGACGGCACCGCACGGCCTCCGATCTGCACGGAGAGCAACTCGACGGCGGCCCGTCCCATGGCCTCGATCGGCTGACGGACAGTGGTGAGCGGCGGCTCGGTGCAGTTCATGAACGCCGAGTCGTCGTACCCGACGACCGAGACGTCCGCGGGGACCGAGAGACCTCGGCGGCGTGCCGCCCGGACCGCACCCAGGGCGAGCGGGTCACTGGCACAGATGAAGCCGGTGACACCCTCCTCCAGCAGTCGCGCGGCGGCCGCCTGCCCGCCCTCCAGGGAGAACATCGCCCTGGCCACCCACTCGTCCGGGATGGTGGTGCCGGATGCCTCGGCGAGCACCCGGGCGGCGGCAAGCTTGCGCTGCGACGGCATGTGGTCCGAGGGGCCGAGCACCAGACCGATGCGCTCGTGGCCGAGCGAGACCAGGTGGCGCCAGGCCTGCTCGACGGCCACGGAGTCGTCGCAGGAGACGCAGGGGAAGCCGAGGTGGGCGATGGCCGCGTTGATCAGGACGACAGGGATCTTACGGTCGGCCAGCACCTTGTAGTGATCGTGCGGGGCGTCGGCCTGGGCATAGAGACCGCCCGCGAAGACCACGCCCGAGACCTGCTGCTGCAGAAGCAGCTCGACGTAGTCCGCCTCGGAGACCCCGCCCTTGGTCTGGGTGCACAGGACCGGGGTCAGGCCCTGCTGCGCGAGCGCACCCCCGACCACCTCGGCGAAGGCGGGGAAGATCGGGTTCTGAAGCTCGGGCAGGACCAGCCCGACCAGCCTGGCCCGCTCGCCGCGCAGCTGGGTCGGGCGCTCGTAGCCAAGGACGTCCAGCGCGGACAGGACGGCCTGCCGCGTGGCGTCGGAGACGCCCGGCTTGCCGTTGAGTACCCGGCTGACCGTGGCCTCGCTGACTCCAACCTTCTGTGCCACCTGAGCAAGTCGTCGCGTCATGTGCGCAAGATTAGCGCAAGAAGCGCAAGCCGATTGCGTGGATCTGGAAACGAGACGAATTTCGGAAAGCGCCGGAATGCCCTCTACCGTCTCTACGATGAGCGCCCCACCGCCCACGGCCAGGAGGCCGCGCCGACTCGGCTGGCCCCAGCGCGTCTTCTCGCAGGTGCTGCTGATGCAGCTGGCCATCGCCACCGGCGTCACCGTACTCGCCACCGGCCTCTTTCTGGCACCCCTCAGCGCCCAACTCGACGACCAGGCGATGCGCCGGGCTCTGTCCATCGCACAGAGCACGGCCGCCCAGCCGCAGATCGCCGAGGCGCTGCTCACCACGGACCCGGCGCCCCGGGGCCCAGTCCAGAGCGCCGCGGAGCGGATCCGGCGTGCCACGGGCGCCGAGTACGTCGTCGTGATGGACCGCCACGGGGTGCGCTGGTCGCATCCCGACCCTGCCCGGATCGGGCGGGTCGTCTCCACCGACCCCGGCAGGGCGCTCGCGGGCCGGGACGTGATGGAGATCGACAGCGGCACGCTCGGACGCTCGGCCCGCGGCAAGGTGCCGTTGCGCGACGGAACGGGGAACATCGCCGGTGCGGTCTCCGTCGGCATCGCGTACGACAGCGTCCGTGCCCGGCTCCTCGCCGCGATTCCCGGCCTGTTCGCCTACGCGGGCGGAGCGCTCGCCGTGGGAGCACTTGCCGCCTACCTGATCTCCCGGCGCCTGCAGCGGCAGACCCACGACCTGGCGTTCTCCGATATCGCCGCGCTGCTGACGGAGCGCGAGGCGATGCTGCACAGCATCAGGGAGGGAGTGGTCGCGCTCGATGGCGGCGGCCGCATCCGGCTGCTGAACGACGAGGCGCAGCGGCTGCTCGGGGTCGGGCCCGAGGTGTCGGGCCGTCCGCTGGCCGAGGTGTTCGGTACCGGGAGGACCGCCGATGTGCTGGCCGGCGAGGTGGCGGGTGAGGACCTGCTGACCGTGCGCGGCAGCCGGGTGCTGCTCGCCAACCGGATGCCGACGGCCGACGGAGGAGCCGTCGTCACCCTCCGCGACCGCACCGAGCTCGAACACCTGGGCCGGGAGCTCGACTCCACCCGGGGACTGATCGACGCCCTGCGCGCCCAGGACCACGAGCACGCCAACCGGCTGCACACGCTCCTCGGGCTGCTGGAGCTGGAGCTGCACGAGGACGCGAGGGAGTTCGTCACCGAGGTCGTCGGCGTCCACCGGGCCACCGCGGAACAGATCACCGAGAAGGTCCGCGACCCGCTGCTCGCCGCGCTGCTGGTCGGCAAGGCCACGGTCGCCGCAGAACGCGGTGCAGCCCTCCAGATGGCGCCCGGGACCCTGCTTCCGGACCGGCTCGTCGATCCGCGCGGGCTCGTGACCATCGTCGGCAACCTGGTCGACAACGCACTGGACGCGGCCGCCGGATCGGAGGGCGCCCTGATCGAGGTGGGCCTGCGGGCCGAGGGCCGTACGGTGGTGCTGCGGGTCCGCGACAGCGGCCCCGGGGTCCCGCCGGGGCAGCATGAATCGATCTTCACGGAGGGCTGGTCGACCAAGGAACTTCCGGCGCACGGCAAGCGGGGCCTCGGACTCGCACTCGTGCGGCGGCTGGCCGAGCGGCAGGGCGGGAGCGTGGTGGTGGACACGATGGACGAGGGCGGGGCGGAATTCACCGTCGTACTCCCGGACGCCATGGCCGAAGCGGAATCGGACAAGGCGGGAGCGGCGCTGTGATCGAGGTCCTGGTCGTCGATGACGACGTCCGTGTCGCACGGATCAACGCGGCCTACGTCTCGAAGGTGCCCGGCTTCCGGGTGGCCGCTGAGGCCCACTGCGCCGCCGACGCGATCGCTGCGGTCGAGGAGGGCCACGTGGACCTGATCCTGCTGGACCACTACATGCCCGACCGCAGTGGTCTTGCCGTGGTGCGGGAGTTGCGCGGGCGCGGCCATCGCACCGACGTGATCATGGTGACGGCGGCGCGCGACATCGCCACGGTCCAGGAGGCCATGCGTCAGGGCGCCCTCCAGTACCTGGTCAAGCCGTTCACGTACGCGGGGCTGCGGACCAAGCTGGAGGCCTACGCCGCACTGCGCCGCACCCTGGAGAGCGGCGGCGAGGCCGAGCAGGGCGAGGTGGACCGGCTCTTCGGCGCCTTGTGGACAGCGAGCGAGCCCGATCTGCCCAAGGGCCACTCGACCACGACGGCCGAACTCGTCCGCAAGGCGCTACGCGGCGCCGACGGCCCGCTCTCCGCCCAGGAGATCGCCGAGAGCGCCGGGATGAGCCGGCAGACGGCCCAGCGCTATCTGAAGCTGCTGGAACGGTCCGGGCGCGTCCAGCTGACCCTGAGGTACGGCGAGACGGGGCGCCCCGAGCACCGCTACGCGTGGACCCCCGGCGGTCGATGACCGCGACGTCCGGGCTCTGCGTCCACGCTTTACGCCGGGCACTACGCCCAGGCACTACGTCCGGAGATGCTCCGAGTCGTAGGTTGTCCGGCTCCGCTCGATGCCGGGGTTGTTGTCGACGGCCCACTCGGCCAGCTTCACAGCAGGCTCGATCAGGGTGCGTCCCCTCGGGGTGAGTTCGTACTCGACCCGGGGCGGAACCTCGGGAAACACCGTGCGGGACAGCAGGCCGTCGCGCTCCAGGTGCCGGACCGTGCGGGTGAGCATCCGCTGCGAGATCCCGGGGATGCGTTGCTGGAGCTCGGTGAAGCGCATGCGTTCGCCGTCGAGCGTGGCCACCACCAGCAGGGTCCACTTGTCGCCGATACGGTCGAGGATGCCGCGGATCGCCCGGCCTCCGTCGCCACGGATGAGGCAGCTGTGGCGGTACTTCGACATCGGCGTCCCCTGTTCGCAAGGCACACCCGTGTGCCTTTTGTAAGCGTTCCGATAGTCACCGACTATGTGCCTGCTTACAAGTCGTCACCAAGACGGAGGACACGAACATGGAGATCGCCTACTGGATCGTCGCCGGGCTCCTGGCGGCCTTCTACCTGTACGCGGGTGGCAAGAAGGCCGCACAGAGCCGGGAGCAGCTGGCACCCATGATGGGCTGGGTGGACACGGTCCCGATGTGGCTGGTCCGGGTCGTCGGCGTCGTCGAGATCCTTGGCGCTGCCGGTCTGGTGCTGCCCCCGCTCACGGGGATCGCGCCCGTCCTTGCGATCGTGGCAGCACTGGGCCTGCTCGTGCTCCAGGTGCTGGCAGCTGCCCTGCACCTGTCCCGGAACGAGGTCGGGGACACCGGTCTGAACGCCGCTCTCATCACGCTCGCCGCAGTGACGGCATGGCTGGCCACGACCTGGTGAAGCCTGGTGAGACGCCGCCGGACGCCGCTCAGTCCCGGTCCGGGTCACACCGCGCCGGCTCCGGTCAGCGCACGCACCTCGGTCTCCGCGTGCTTGGCCTCGTCCGGCGGCTCGGCCGAGGTCACCGTGCCGATCCAGCCGGCCAGAAAGCCCAGCGGAATGGAGACAAGACCGGGGTTCTCCAGCGGAAAGAGCTGGAAGTCCACTCCGGGGAACAGGGCGGTGGGACTGCCCGAGACGACCGGGGAGAGCAGAACCAGCAGGACCGCTGGAATCAGGCCGCCGTAGACCGCCCAGACCGCCCCGCGCGTGGTGAACTTCCGCCAGAACAGTGAGAAGAGCAGTACCGGCAGGTTCGCCGATGCGGCGACCGCGAAGGCCAGCCCCACCAGGAATGCCACGTTCAGGTCCTGGGCGAGCAGCCCCAGCCCGATGGCGGCCACCCCGATCCCGGCCGCGGCAACCCGGGCCACGGCGACTTCGCTGTACTGCCGGGAGCCCTGCCTTCTGAGCGTGGCATAGAGATCGTGGGCGACGGACGCGGACGAAGCCAGGGTGATACCGGCGACGACGGCGAGGATGGTCGCGAAGGCCACCGCCGCGACGACGGCGAACAGAATCGTTCCCCCCGTCGAGCCCTCGCCGCCGCCGAGAACCAGGGCGAGCAGCGGAACGGCTGTGTTCCCGGCGGGATTCGACTCCCGCACCTCGGCCGAGCCGACCAGCGCCGCCGCGCCGAAACCGAGCACGATCGTCATCAGGTAGAAGCTGCCGATGAGGCCGATGGACCAGACGACCGACCGGCGGGCCGCACGGGCCGTGGGCACGGTGTAGAAGCGCGACAGAATGTGCGGAAGGCCCGCTGTGCCGAGCACCAGTGCCAGCCCCAGGCTGATGAAGTCGACACGTGCCGTCCAGCTCCCGCCGTAGCGCAGCCCGGGCGAGAGGAACTCCTTGCCGTACGCGCTGCGGTCGGCGGCGGAGTTGAGCAACTCGTTGATGTTGCCATGGAAGTGGACCAGGACCAGGACCGTCAGAACCACGGTGCCCGCCATCAGCAGGACCGCCTTGACGATCTGGATCCAGGTGGTGGCGCGCATTCCGCCGAGCGACACGTAGACCACCATGAGCGCCCCGACGCCGATGACGGTCCAGGACCGCGCGGCGCCGCTGGTCCCGCCGAGGAGCAGGGCGACAAGGCTGCCCGCCCCCACCATCTGTGCCACCAGGTAGAGCACGGAGACGGTGACGGAGGAGGTTCCGGCAGCGATCCGGACCGGGCGCTCCGCCATGCGCGCCGCCACCACGTCGGCGAGGGTGAACCGCCCGCAGTTGCGTACGAGTTCCGCCACCAGGAGCAGGACGACGAGCCAGGCGACCAGGAAGCCGACCGAGTAGAGCATGCCGTCGTAGCCGTAGAGGGCGATCACTCCGGAGATTCCGAGGAACGACGCGGCCGACATGTAGTCGCCGGCGATGGCGAAACCGTTCTCCATGGGTGAGAACAGCCGGCCGCCCGCGTAGAACTCCTCCGCCGAGCCCTGGCGGTTGCGGCTCACCCAGGTCGTGATGCCCAGCGTGACGGCGATGAAGGCGCTGAACAGCAGGAGCGCCAGGGTCTGGTGGTTCCCGCTCAACGCCCGATCCCCCGCGTCATCTCCTGGGTGTCCCAGCGCAGATCGAGCGCGGCCCGGTCCCTGCGCAGCCGCGCATGCCGCGCGTACGCCCCGGTGAGCAGGAACGTGGTGAGGAACTGTCCCAGTCCCACGACCATGGCGACGTTGACGGCCCCGGCCACCGGACGGGCCATCAGACCGGGTGCGGTGACCGCCGTGACGACATAGGCGAGATACCAGACGAGGAAGGCGACGGTGGCAGGGACGACGAACCGCCGGTACCGCCGGCGCACCTCCTGGAAGGCCTCGCTGCGCTGCACCTCCAGATAGATCTCCGCCGCGCTCTGGCCACTCCGGGGTGCGGCGGGGCCGGGCACC
The DNA here is from genome assembly GCF_040295435.1 of Streptomyces sp. NPDC002809. Classification (NCBI taxonomy): domain Bacteria; kingdom Bacillati; phylum Actinomycetota; class Actinomycetes; order Kitasatosporales; family Streptomycetaceae; genus Streptomyces; species Streptomyces sp. NPDC002809. The sequence continues at coordinate 6,619 of NZ_JBEOVJ010000084.1, read as the reverse complement.
GCGGCGGGCGCGAAGCTTCCCGTGCCGTCCAGCTCCCCCCATCCGGAGGCCAGTGCGTCGTACCACGGGTCGTCGAGCCGCATCCCTGCGGCCTCGCGCCCTGCTTCCTTCTCCACCGAACAACTCCCCTTGTCCACGGACCACTTCGGCCGCGTACTCAAGAATGGGCAGATCGGGAAGATCCCGGGCACTTCATTCGCCGGACTTCACCTCTTCAGGTGAAGGATGTCCCGGGCGGCTGTGCGATCCCTCGAACATACGCGTAGCGCACCGCCTGGGCCCGGTCGCGGAGCCCCGCCTTGGCGAACAGGTTGTTGATGTGACTCTTCACTGTGGCCTGCGAGATGTGGAGTCTGCGAGCGATCTCCGCATTGGACATCCCTTCGGCGATCAGGACGAGCACCTCGGCCTCACGGGGAGTCATCCCGTCGGGCGGCTCCGGGCCACTGCTCCCTGCCCGCTGCAGCGGTCCCGCGGTGACCTGCTCCAGCAGACGACGCTGAATGGCGGGCGAGAGCCCTGCCTCGCCCGAGAGCACGGCCTGGATGGCCCTGACGATCTCGTCGCCGCCGGCGTCCTTCGTCAAGTAGCCCCGGGCCCCCGCCCGGAGCGCGGGAAAGAGCGAATCGTCGTCGTCGAAGGTCGTCAGCACCACGACCTGCGTGCCGGGGAAATCCGCGCGGATACGGCGCGTTGCCTCCACCCCGTCGCAGCGGGGCATCCTCAGGTCCATCAGGACGACGTCCGGGGCGTGCTCGGCCACAAGAGCGACGGCCTCCTCGCCGTCCTTCGCCGATCCGACCACCTCGATCCCGGGCAGCAGCCCCAGCAGCATCACGATTCCCTCACGCACCACCGACTGGTCGTCGGCGACCACCACCCGCGCGGTCACGCGGGAACCCGCAGCCTCACCACGAACCCCTCCTCGCCGGGACCGGCCTCCAGGCTGCCGCCCAGCAGCTCGGCACGCTCCCTCATCCCCAGCAGACCGTAGCCGGATCCACTGACAGCGAGCTCTCCCCCTGCACCGTCTCCACCCGAATCGCTGACGTCCAGAACGATTGCGTCCGGTTGGTACTCCAGCCTGATCAGCACGCCGGCCCCCGGCGCATGCTTGCGCACATTGGTCAGCGCCTCCTGCGCCACGCGCCGGACCGTCTGCGAGGCCTCGGCGGTCAGCACCCGCCTCTCCCCCTCCACCCTTACCTCCGCCGGCTCGGCCGCGACCAGCTGTCGCAGGAAATCCTCCACGGGCGACACCTCGCCACGCAGGGCGGAGAGCGCCTGCCGGGTCTCCGCAAGTCCCTCACGGGCCATGGAACGAGCCCCGACCACCCTCTGCAGGACCTGGTCCCGGAACTCCCCCGCAGGCTCCCTCTCGATCAGCAGCCGCGCCGCCTCCAGGTGCACCAACTGCGCGGACAGGCTGTGCGCGAGCACGTCGTGGATCTCCCGGGCGATCCTGGACCGTTCGTCCAGGGCAGCCGTTTCGGCCTCCGCCACCCGGGCCGCCCGCTCCTGGGCAAGGAGCCGCTGCGCACTTCCACGCGCCTCGGCGTCCAGGCGCAGCACATACCCCGCGAGGCAGAGCCCGGCCGTCGTCATCGCCGTGGTCTTCCAGTCGTCGGTGCCCACTGCGGCGTACGCGCCGAGCGCCACGGCCGTGGCCGGGACACCGGCCGAGAGGGGCAGCCGTTCCAGGGCCGTGACGGCGCAGCCGCACCAGAGAACCGCCGCCGGCACATCGGCCCCGGCCTGCTGCGCCCCGAACGCCGCGAGCATCAGCAGGAACAGCAGGCCGAGCGAGGGCCACAGCCGGTTCTCCAGACTGGTCCGGAAGAAAGCCACGGCAATCGCCGCGCATCCCGCCACCCCGGCCAGGCCGACCACGATCTCCCACGGGCCGAACAGGCCGCCCGTGAAGGTTCCCCAGAGCATCAGAGTGAGCAGCCCGGCCCGCACCGACCACCCGATCACTCTCCGTGACCTGGTGCGAGTCTCCCGTGAGAGGGCTTCCCTCGACGGCCAGCTCGTCCAGACATCGGGTGTCACACGCGGTCCTTCCGGACCGGCCGGAACGACAGGCCTTCGGCAGGACCGCGGTACGGCTGAGGTATCTCCGCGGCCCGCCGGGCCAGCACGCCGCTGCGCACCAGCAGAGTGGCCGCGAGAGCCATCATCAGGGCGGGGGTGCCCTGATGTATGCCCAGTGCCGCGGCAAGCCCGTAGAGGGCCGCTCGCAGTATCAGACCTCCGGTCCAGACGTAGACGGTCGCCCTGGTGCCCTTGCTCCACAGAGTCCCGTCCTCCGCGCGCCAGAGTCGGGTGGTCCACGCCCAGCCGGCGCCGGTGACCAGTCCCACGGCCAGTTCGGCGCCCAGGACGACGACCGACAGCGTCTCGTGACGTGGATCCACGATTCCGGGCTCGCGCAGAGCCATGACGAGCAGCACGCCCGGCAGAACCCACCAGCGGCGGTCGCCCGAGAGCTGCCGCGCCGAGCACTGGCGGGCGACAACGAGAGCGATGACCGCGATGATCACCAGGACATTGACGAGCCCGGGCATGGGCGCCTCCGAGTTGCGGGAAGTTCTGCCACTTCGACGCTACGGAGTCGGCCCGCTCAGCGGATCGGCTCAGGGGTGGACCACGGGTGGAGCCGTTGTCTCCACCCGTGGGTGGAGACAACGGCTCGGTCCGGCGCGATGCCCGGCTTGACGGGGTCAGACGTCGATGCGGGAACGGTCCAGCGTGGCCGCCGAACTGGTGATGAACTCCTTGCGCGGCGCCACCTCGTTGCCCATCAGCAGATCGAAGACCTTCTCGGACGACTCCAGATCACCGATGTTGATCCGCCGCAGTGTGCGGTGGCGCGGGTCCATCGTCGTCTCCGCGAGCTGGTCGGCGTCCATCTCGCCCAGACCCTTGTAGCGCTGGATCGAGTCCTTGTACCGGACGTTCTTCCGCTGGAGCTCCAGCAGCCGCTGGCGCAGCTCGTTGTCCGAATACGTGTAGATGTACTTGTCCTGCCCCTTCTTCGGCTGGACGAGCTCGATCCGGTGGAGCGGGGGCACGGCGGCGAAGACCCGTCCCGCCTCGACCATGGGCCGCATGTACCGCTGGAAGAGCGTCAGCAGCAGGATGCGGATGTGGGCACCGTCCACGTCGGCGTCGACCAGCAGCACGATCTTTCCGTAGCGGGCGGCGTCGATGTCGAAGGTCCGGCCCGACCCGGCTCCTATGACCTGGATGATCGCCCCGCACTCGGCGTTCTTCAGCATGTCGGAGACGGATGCCTTCTGAACGTTGAGGATTTTGCCGCGGATCGGCAGCAGCGCCTGGAACTCGCTGTTCCGTGCCAGCTTGGCGGTGCCGAGCGCGGAGTCGCCCTCCACGATGAACAGCTCGCTGCGCTCCACGTCGTCACTGCGGCAGTCGGCGAGCTTCGCCGGGAGGGAGGAGGTCTCCAGAGCCGTCTTGCGACGCTGCGCGTCCTTGTGCTGACGGGCGGCGATCCGGGTCCGGGCCGCCGCCACCGCCTTCTCCAGGACCGCCCTGGCCTGGGCCTTCGCGTCCCGCTTGGTCGACGTCAGGAAGGCCTTGAGCTCCTTGGCCACGACGTTCGCGACGATCCGGTTGGCCGCCGAGGTGCCCAGCACCTCCTTGGTCTGCCCCTCGAACTGCGGCTCGGCCAGTCGTACGGTCACGACCGCGGTGAGGCCCTCCAGTGCGTCATCCTTGACGATGTCGTCCTCGGCAACGCGCAGCATCTTCGCGGAACGGAGAACCTCGTTGACCGTCTTGGTCACAGAGCGTTCGAAACCGGACACATGGGTGCCGCCCTTGGGGGTGGCGATGATGTTGACGAAGGACTTCAGGTTGGTGTCGTACCCGGTGCCCCAGCGCATGGCGATGTCGACGACCAGCTCCCGGGTGACCTCGGTCGCCGTCATGTGGCCGCGGTCGTCGAGTACGGGCACGGTCTCCTTGAACGTGCCCTGCCCCGTCAGGCGCAGGACGTCGCAGACGGCCTTGTCCTGGGCGAGGTACTCGCAGAACTCGCTGATCCCGCCGTCGAAGCGGAAGGTCTCCTCCGTCTTGCCCTCTCCGTCCAGGCCGCGCTCGTCGCGCACGACGATGGTGAGGCCGGGGACGAGAAAGGCCGTCTGGCGGGCCCGCTGGTGGAGCGTTTCCAGATTGAGCTTGGCGTCCTTGAGGAAGATCTGCCGGTCGGCCCAGTACCGCACCCTCGTGCCGGTACGCGTCTTCGGGACCCGCTTGCCCTTGAGCAGCCCGTTGGCCGGGTCGAAGGGGCTGTCCGGACCCTGCTCGGTGAACATTCCGGGGACGCCGCGGCGGAAGCTGATCGAGTGGGTCGCGCCGTGGAGGTCGACCTCCACGTCGAGCCGGGCGGAGAGGGCGTTCACGACGGAGGCGCCCACGCCGTGGAGACCGCCGGAGGCTGCGTACGCCCCGCCGCCGAACTTGCCTCCGGCATGCAGCTTGGTCATCACGACCTCGACACCGGACAGGCCGGTCTTGGGCTCCGCGTCGACGGGGATGCCACGGCCGTTGTCGCGGACCTCGACGGAGGTGTCGTCGTGAAGGATGACCTCGATGTGGTCGCAGTACCCGCCGAGGGCCTCGTCGACGGAATTGTCGATGATCTCCCAGAGGCAGTGCATGAGGCCGCGGCTGTCGGTGGACCCGATGTACATGCCGGGGCGCTTGCGAACCGCTTCGAGCCCCTCGAGTACGAGCAGGTGCCGCGCGGTGTAGTTGGAACCGTCTTGGTCTGCTCCGGTCAGCAGCGCAGTGGACGGCACGGACGTATCGGCGGTCACGCGGTTCGCTCCTCGCTGAATTTCATTTGGGGCCCAGTGGGTAACGGGCTCGGCTTCGGTCGCCGCTGAGAGGGTACCGAGGCCTGGTAGAGCGGGTGTAACGCCACCCTCGGAGTGCCCTCACACTAGTCCAGCCTCGCATACGCGTTCGATACCTCCTTGGAGTGACGTGCACATCACGTTCCCTTCCAGGCATGAACCATTTAGGCTCCGGGCACGTCCTCATGAACAACCGGCAAGCCAGCCGGCGGGACCGACCAAGACAAGCAACGCGAAACCGTACCGTCACGCAATACGGCACATTCGCCGCGAACCGGCAACAGACAGCCATCCTGAGAAGAAGTTTCGAAGAAATGCCACGAGCGGGAACGTTTTCGGCCTGGTTGGATGTTGACCCTGGTACGACAGCTCGTCGAGCTAGAGAAGAGGCGACGTGACTACTGTTCTGACCCCCGCGAGCCCGCTGACCGCAGCAGACCGCTGTGACCGTTGCGGCGCCCAGGCATACCTGCGCGTCGTCCTGATCAGCGGCGGTGAACTGCTCTTCTGCGCCCACCATGGTCGCAAGTTCGAGCCGGAACTCAAGAAGATCGCCGCGGAAATACAGGATGAGACGGACCGACTGACGGCCGTGCAGGCCCAAGCCGCCGAAGAGGAACAACACTGACACCTCGCATCCACGACGAGCCAGGGGCCGGTCCCGCACCGGCCGACGGGCGGCTCCCCACGCGAGGGGAGCCGCCCGTTCTCGTACCCGTGAGCGGTGGCGGTCAGGCGGCGCCGTCCATCCACTCGATGGCGGCGGAGATCCGCGTGTAGACACCCGGGCTGCCCGCGAGGCCGCACCCGTTCCCCCAGGAAACGAGGCCGACGAGCCTCCCCTGGGCCACCAGAGGCCCTCCACTGTCCCCCTGGCAGGCGTCGTAGCCACCCTCGGGTTCGCCTGCGCAGAGCATCGCGGAGGCGTCGTACGTGCCGCTCCTGCCCCCGGGGTAGGCCTGCTCGCACGAGCTGTCCGGCAGGACGGTCACCTTCGCGGAGCGGAGCGACGTCGCGTAGTCGCCGTTGCCGGTCGTATCGCCCCATCCGTAGACGACTGCGGGTGTCCCGGAGGTGTACGCGGAGTCACCGGCCTCCGCCATGGGGATCACGCTCTGTTCGGGCAGCGCCTCGGCGAGGGTGAGCACGGCGACGTCACCGCTGTTGGTGGCGGCGTCGAACCCGGGGTTGACCCACGTCCCGCTCACCGCGATCTCCTTGCCGCCGGTGCCGTTCAGCTCGTCGCGCCCCGAGATGATCGCCAGATCACGCACCTGGGCGACATCGACCCCCAGCGCCTCCCGGGTCAGGCAGTGCGCGGCCGTCAGCACCTTCTTCGGCCCGACCACGACTGCGCCGCAGAACTGGCCGGCCCGTGTACCTCCGAACCGGTCACGGCTGGAGAGCGCCACCACCCACGGGCTGTCCTTGACATGAGCGGGCTGGCCGCCGATGACAATGCTGTCCGCGACTGCAGAGGCGGGGGAAACCAGCGGTATCACTGCCGTTGCGGCAGTGAGGGCGAGCGCCCCGGTCATGGTGCGGACGACGGTACGGGACATACGTACTCCTGACTCTGTGATGGACCATGCCTACCCAGAGTCATTCCGCGGACGCCGGCCCGCACCCGCACAGAACCGAGGTCGACGAGCGCGTCGTCTCGCACATCTCGTCCACCGCGATCGAGGGCGGCACGGCCCACCCGGAGCTCAAGCTCCTCAACGCCAACTAGGTAC